>JARICB010000330.1 GCA_029264225.1 Nocardioides sp.
CGACATCGAGAACGCTGTCGACGCCAGCCCCACGCTGCGCAACAAGCGCGACCTGATCATGGACTTCGTCGACTCGCAATCGGTCAGTGACGACGTCGGCGACGACTGGCGGGCATTCATCACGCAACGACGCGACGCCGAGTTGGCCGAACTGATCGAGGGTGAGGCCCTCAAGGCCGACGAGGCACGAGCATTCGTCTCCGAGGCTTTCCGCGACGGGTCGGTGCCGACGGCGGGCACGGCCATCACGAAGATCCTGCCGCCCACCTCCCGTTTCTCGAAGGGCAACGACCACGGCGCGAAGAAGCAGCGCGTCCTAGGCAAGCTCATCGACTTCTTCGAGCGGTACGCCGGACTCTGATGGGGCGCGAACACCTTCGCGGCATGTCGCAGCGGTCGGCATCGAAGATGCTTCCCGGTCCGCAAACAGTCCGCAAGACGTTCAGTTTCGTCCAGACCTGACCAACGCGACCATCGACAACCATTGCCGCTTTCCTGCAGGTCAGAGCCATTTTTCGACGATTTCCAACGCCATACCCAGGCAATCCATAACCGCCAGCACCCTTCCCCTGGTACTACTAATCCGGCGCGTTTGCCCAGGTCAGACGCCTGTTAACCGCCTGCGCGTGGCAGATGCGTGGCAGGAATCGTGGTTGACATCGACGCGGGTTGCTCACGATTGACCGAGCGGTGCGGTCACGTAGGCGGACACCCCATCACCCCTCCGCGCACTCAGTTGCTCGGCGACCGCATCGTCGGACATTGCCCGGGACGTCCGACGACCCGGCAGCCACACCAACCCCATCGTCGGACATCACCCCGGACGTCCGACAACCCCGCAACCACACCGACCCCATCGTCGGACGTTCCCCCGAACGTCCGACAACCCGGCAGCCACACCAACCCCAACGTCGGACGCTGCCCCGGACGTCCGACAACCCGGCAACCACACCAACCCCAACGTCGGACGTCCCACAAGGAGGACGCTCGTCCGAGGGATCCTGAGATTGGCCACCCCATCCACAACGGGACAGAGGGTCGGCACCACTCTTCAGGCATTTTCTGGTCCTACCGGTCCTGCGCGAGACACGGCGAGTATTGGCCGACGACGACAAGTAGTCGCTGGGGGCGGTGTGGCGAAGTCCACGTTGGATCGACACGGCGTATCGCCGGCACTGCCGGCGGCTACTCGGCGCGGGCCGGGAACCAGTTGAGCACGCGGTGCGCGAGGTTGGGCGCGGCCTGGCTACGTGAGCTGACCCGACCCAGGGCGGGGTAGAGGGCGCGGATCCCGGTCTCGATCCTGTTGGTCAGGGTGATCTCGGAGGCGGGGCAGTGGGAGCAGGCCCCGGCAAGCTCGACCTTCACGTCGCGATCGTGGACGTCGAGTAGCCGGACGCTGCCTCCGTGGGATCGGATGTAGTGGCCGACCTCGCCGTCGAGGACCTGGAGAACCGCCGCGCGGAGCAGCTCGTCGGCAGTGGAGCCGGCCCCGGCTGGCCTCCACTGCTCGGGAGTGAGCAGGGCTTCCTGGAGGGTCGTGCGGACCCGGGCTCCGTGCTCGCGCCAGGACGCACCCGGGCCAAGGGTGGTGCTCACCGCTGCCGGCTCGACAAATAGCGACTCCAGCACTGCGTCGTCGAGCAGCGCCTGCAGGGCCGTGGGGACGACTGCGGGGACGCCGACCATGCCGAGTGCGGCGGCCGGGATCGACCACCGGAGGGTGGCCGGGTCACCAGCGACCGATTCGGGGTGGATGGGCACCAACCGGCACGCCGGAGGGGCGTCGGCCACCGGGAGGTCGTCGCGCGCGACACCCATGTCAGGTCAGCGCCTCAACTGCCAGTCGCGCGCACCACGCCATCGTCCAGGCCAGGACGAACATGTAGCCGAAGGCGATGGCCGGCCAGCGCCAGGAGCCGGATTCCCGGCGCATGGCACCCACGGTCGACATGCACTGCAGGGCGAAGAGGAAGAAGACCAGCAGCGCTGCGACCACGGAAGGGGTGAACAGCGCCTCGCCCTGGCGTGGCCCGTCAGCCACGGTCATGGACTTCAGCGCGCTCTGCGGGTTGTCGGGATTCTCCGCGGAGGCGACCTGCCCCAACGTCGCCACGAAGACCTCCCGCGCCGACAGCGAAGCGATCACCCCGATATTGATCCGCCAGTCGAAGCCCAGTGGCTCGAAGACCGGTTCCACCGCGTGGCCTACCGAGGCGGCGTAGCTGTGGTCGAGCACGTAGGCCGAGACCGCGGCCTCATCGCCCGGATCCACTCCGGCCCGCTGGAGGTCGCCGAGCGAGTGAGTCGGCAGGTTGAGCAGGATCCACAGCACCACCGTGGTGCCCAGGATGATCTTGCCGACCTTGCGCAGGAACGACTTGGCGGCGTCGATCACCGAGAGGGCGACCGAGCGCGCCGACGGGATCCGGTAGGGCGGGATCTCCATGTAGAACGGCAGGAGCGGCCCCCGGCTGCGCCCGAGGCGGGAGAAGACCCAGGCTGCGGCCATCGCGGAGACGGCGCCGACGACGTACAGACCGAACATGACGGCGCCCTGGGCACTGAATGGGCCCCAACCGGCGTCGGGATCGACGACCAGGCCGATCAGCAGAACGTAGACCGGCAACCGGGCCGAGCACGTCATCAGCGGCGCACCCATCATGGTGGCGATCCGGTCGCGGGCCGAGGGCAGCGTCCGGGTAGCCATGATGCCGGGAACGGCGCAGGCCACCGAGGAGAGCAGCGCCACGAACGCTCGCCCTTCGAGCCCCGCCTTCGCCATCACGCGATCCATCAGGAATGCCGCCCGGGCCATGTAGCCGGTGCCTTCGAGCAGGGCGATCATCAAGAACAGCAGCACGATCTGTGGCAGGAAGACCAACACCCCACCTACTCCCCCGAGCAGCGCGTCCGCGACAAAACTGCGGACGACACCGTTGGAGATATGGCTCCCCGCCAGGGTGCCGAGCCAGCCGAAGAACTGCTCGATCGCGCCTTGGAGCGGGGCAGCGACGGTGAAGATCACCTGGAAGAAGGCGATCATGACGGCGAAGAACACCAGCGTGCCCCACAGCGGGTGCAGCAGGATGGCATCGACTCGACGGGTGCGCAGGTCGATCTCCGGGAGTCGGAAGCCAGCCGCGCTGAGGACCGAGGTGACCCAGCTCGACACCTCTGCCGGAGCATCCGGGGGCGGCAGAGCGGGCAGCGCCCACGACTCCGGTCGGACCATCAGCTCCTTCAACGCGATCAGGTCGCTGCGGCGGCCACTGGTGACCGACACCACCGGAACGCCGAGGGCGCGCGCCAGCGCCGACTCGGCCACCGCACCCTGACGCCGCGCGAGCTCGTCGGTGAAGGTGAGCACGACACAGACCGGGAGTCCGGTCCGCAACACTTGGGCCAGCATCCGCAGCGAGCGCGGCAACGTGGTGGCGTCCAGCGTCACCAGCAGACCCTGCGGGGTCTGCGCCGCGGTCTCCAGCGGATCCAGCACCTGCGCCAGGACCTGCTCATCGGGACTGATCGGATCCAGGCTGTAGCTGCCGGGGAGATCCTCGATCACCACCCGGCGACCCTCGACCTCGCACACCCCCTCGTAGCGCGAGACCGTCACGCCCGGATAGTTGCCGGTCTTGGCCCGTAGCCCAGTCAACGCGTTGAACAGCGTGGTCTTGCCCGCGTTGGGGCTCCCCACCAGCGCGAGCCGGACGTCGTCGTACGCCGCGGGGGTGCCGCCCTCGACCGAGAGGCCCTCGGTGCTCATGGCTCCACACGGACCTGGATGCAGCGAGCCTGGCAGCGACGCAGGGCCAGCTCCGCGCCAGCGACGCGGAAGATCACCGGGTCTGCCAGCGGTGCTCGCCGCACGACCGACACCTGCGCTCCCGGGGCGAAGCCCAGGTCGACCAGTCGCCGCGCGGTGGCAGGTTGGGCCTCATCGCACACCTCGACGACCCACGCGCTGCTCCCCGCCGACAGGTCGGCCAAGGTGGTGGTCGCCGACTCGGACACTGCCGCAGCCCCACGCTGACGCCGTTTCATCGAAAGCAGCGACATGGACTCCCTCGTCTCGACCTGGTAAGGATCATGGACTGATAAGGCTTGCCTTACTTCACCGTACTCCCGGTACGGCGGTTCGCACGGGGGCCCCGCGAGTGTCTTCTGAGACAAGCGCCACACGCCGTCACCGACCGAAGCATTCGCCAGACTCAGCGTCTGGCGCCTGTTCTACTGACCTCTCACTTATCGAGAAGAGGCACCACATGCTCAAGTCCGTCGCCACCGCGTTCCTGACAGTCGTGGCGTTGAGCAGCCTCAGCGCGTGCTCCGGGTCGGTCAGTGTCGGCAGCCTCAGCGTCAGCGCCGCGGACGTCGAATCGCAGATCCTGAGCGAGTTGAAGGACACCGACGGCAGGGGCCCCGATGAAGCCTCCTGCCCCGGGAAGCTCAAGGCCGAAGTCGGCGCGAAGATCACCTGCACGGCCACCGCGGACGACGAGACCTTTGATGTCGAGGCGGTCGTCACGGCTGTCGAGGGCGAGCGGGTCGACTTCGACCTCAGCGTCGCCGGCTGAGCGCGACCAGGCCTACCCGAGCGCCATGAACTGCACGCGGAAGTCGACCGGGCCGCGCTCGAGGTAGGTAATGTCGAAGCGGCCGGGCGTGCGCTGCTGTACCTGGTTGAGCAGCGGGATCGGGTCGTGGTCGGCGACGATGTCGAGACCGGCTCCCGGGGCCACCGCGTCGAGCGCGCCGAAGATCGTGGCGTGCCGGATCGCGTGCGGAATGACGCGAACGTCCAGCTCGGGGTTTCCGGGCGGGTCGACGGTGCCACAGGCGCAGCCCCCATGACCGTCCTCTGACTCACCCCCGACAGACTCCCCGTGCCCCTCGCTGCCGCCGAGTACATCGTGCATGCCAGCGAGCAGATCGGCGACCGAGTGGTCGGCGGAGGCCGCGAGCAGGGGCAGCAACTGGTCGTTCTCCTTGTTCAGGTGAACGCCGAAGAGCGCCTGGAGGGCCCTGCCTGCTGCGGCTGCGCCTACGTCCGAGGGAGCCTTCTCGATCTCCTCGACCAGCGCAACGATGGTCTCGCACTCGGCCAGCATCGCGTCGACGAGCAGTCGACCTTCAGCCAGTTCGCGGCCCGCGGGGTAGAGGCCCTTCTCCTCGGCAAGCGTGTGCGGCCCCAGCGACTCCCGGGCCCAGGAGACCAGGCGGCCCCGGGCGGCGGTGGCGTCGCCCTTAGCGGCAGCATTGACGAGGTTGGCAGCGAGCAGGGCCAGCTCGCCGGACATCTGCGCGTGGTGGTTCTCCACCGCCTCCACAGCCTGGGCATCGGCTGAGTCGGAGGCGATCGTGAGGGAAGTCATGGTGGTCCTTTCGTTGGTCAGGTTTGAATAACATACAATAGTTCCCGTGGAAAAGAATGAGGGGCCTCCTCCCGCCATCAGCCCAGGCCCTACCGGTGCCCAGGGGCGAGTTCTGGCCGTCCTCGTACGGCGCGAGGCCCCCACCACGCTGGCCGAGTTGGCCGCACTCACCGGCCTGCACGAGAACACCCTGCGCGGCCATCTCGACGCCCTCCACCGGGCCAGCCACGTCTCACGGTTCCGCGCGCGGCCCACTGGACGAGGTCGTCCCGCCTGGTCCTACGTCGCCCGCGAGGCGCCGTACGCCGCCCTTGCTCAGGCCTTGGCCCGGGGGCTGGAGACGAACCCCGGAGCCAGTGCCCGCGAGACCGGCGAATCCGGGGGACGCGTCTGGGGTGAGCAACTGCGCGCCCTGCTCGACAAGGATCACGAGACCCCCCACGAGCGCCTGATGCGTGCCCTCGAGCACGTGGGTTTCGGCCCCGAGTCATCGCCGGACCAGGCGTCGGTGCGACTGACCCAGTGTCCGTTCATCGATGCCGCCCGCGCCCACCCCGAGGCCGTCTGTAGCGTGCACCTCGGCCTGATCGAAGGAGCCCTGGGTGAGTCGCTGGACCCGACCGCGCTGCAGCCGTTCGCCGAACCCGGAGCCTGCCTGGTGCGGCTCCCGGCGTCGGTGAGCACGCAATGACGCCACGCCGTCGCCCGGCAGCGCGGACCCTGTTCGCGCTGCCTGCCGCTCTGGCCCTGCTCGTCGGGATCGACGCTGGCCTGAGCCTGCTGGATGCCTGGCCGCCGGTGAACTCCGGCCGGCTCGGCGAGGTCCACGGAATCCTGATGGTGCTCGGCTTCGTCGGCACCCTGATCGCCCTGGAGCGGGCGGTCGCCCTCGGTCGCCGGATCGGCTACCTGGCTCCGACCCTGCTGGGGCTCGGCGCCCTGCTGCTCGTGCCCGCCTCCACCGGAGAGGTCGGCGCCGCGCTGATCACCGCCGGCGCGCTCGCCCTGTGCCTGCTCTACATCCCACTGTGGCAGCGCAACCGCGACGACGCGATCCTGATCTCCGCCCTCGGCGCCGTATGCGCGCTGGGGGGCGCCCTGTTGTGGCGCGGCGGCGCCGACACCTCCCAGACCATTCCGTGGCTGGCCGGCTTCGTGATCCTCACCATCGGCGGCGAGCGTCTCGAACTGGCCCGGCTGGCCATGCCACCCACCGCAGGGCGCGATCTGGTGCTGCTCGGCAGCGGCCTCGCGAGCGCCATCGTCGCGGCCACCTTGTGGCCGACCGTCGGGACGCCGCTGCTCGGTGCTGCGCTGCTCGCACTGACGGCCTGGCTGGTGCGTCACGACGTGGCCCGCCGCACGGTCAACAGTTCGGGGCTGCCCCGGTTTGCCGCCTACTGCATGCTGGCGGGCCAGGCCTGGCTGCTCGTGGCGGGCGCGATCTGGCTGCTCGCCGGTGCGAGCGTGGAGGGGGCGGCGTACGACGCGGTCGTGCACGCCGTCTTCCTCGGCTTCACCATCTCGATGATCATGGCTCACGCCTCCTCGATCCTGCCGGCCGTGACCCGGGTGCCGTTGCCCTACCGCCCGGCGATGTATGCGCCCTGGCTGCTCCTCCAACTCTCGCTGGTCCTACGACTGTGGGGCGGCGACGCCCTCGGTAGCGAGCTGGCTCGTCGGATCGGCGGCGCCGGCAACGCGATCGCGGTGCTGCTGTTCCTCGCCGTCGCCATCGGCAGCGCGATCCGCGGGGTGCCCCCCAGGCCCACGAAGCCCGCCGCTTCCACCACCACCCAGACCAAGGCGGTGTCCTCGTGACGCTCACTGTCGGTGCGCCCGCGCCCACGGCCAAGACCGGCTCCCGCGGATTCTGGCCGCTGCGCGACCTGCCCGTCGTGTTCTGGTTGTTGGGCGTGGTCGTCGTGTCGTTGATCCACCCCTTCATCCAGGCTCCGCGCTGGCTGATGATCCATCTGCTCGTCCTCGGCGCAGCCGGCCACTCGATCCTGGTCTGGAGCCGCTACTTCGCCGACACCCTGGTACGCCTGCCGGCCACCCCGCGGCGCGTGCAGTCCCAACGTCTGCTCGTCTTCAACCTCGGCGTGCTGCTCGTCGCCATCGGCGTGCCCGGCAAGCTCTGGTGGCTGGTGCTCGCCGGCGCCCTCGGTGTCGCGGTCGCCGTCACCTGGCACGTAGTGAGCCTGATCCGTGGCCTGCGCACCGGCTTCGCCTCCCGTTTCGCCTCCACGATCTGGTTCTACATCGCCGCCGGCGCTCTGCTTCTGGTCGGCATCACGCTGGGCACCTGGCTCGCAGCCAACCCCGCCGAGCCCCTCCACACCCGCCTCCAGGTCGCCCACGTCGCGGTCAACCTGCTCGGCTGGATCGGCCTGACCGTGCTCGGCACCGTGGTCACGCTCGGCCCGACGATGCTGCGCACCCGCATCGTCGAGGGGGCGGAGAAGTTGGCGCGCCAGGCCCTGCCCGTGCTGATCGTCGGCATA
>JARICB010000331.1 GCA_029264225.1 Nocardioides sp.
GCGGCGGCCGCCACCACGATCGCCGCGTCCGGGATGACCCGGCCCGGGGTCACGTCACGCTTGGTGGCGATCTCGTCGCGGGCCTCCCACAGTGCCTTGGCGGCTGCCAGGGAGCGACGGGCGCGGAGCTTGTGCACGCCCGAGGTGCGGCGCCAGGCGTCCTTACGGACCGTGGGCTCGAAGTCGAGCAGGTGGTCGAACTCTTGGCGGGCCCATTCTGACTTCCCGGCCTCCTCGAGCTGAGTAACCATCAGCTCGCGCAACTCGATCAGCACCTCCACATCGAGGGCGGCATACTCGAGCCACGCTTTGGGCAGTGGGCGCGTCGACCAGTCAGCGGCCGAGTGCTCCTTGCGCATCCGCTGGCCGAGCTGGCTCTCCACCAGGGTAGCCAGCCCGACCCGCGGGTAGCCGAGCAGTCGCCCGGCCAGTTCGGTGTCGAAGAGCGAGGTCGGCTCCAGGCCGACCTCGCGCAGGCACGGCAGGTCCTGGGTGGCTGCGTGCAGGATCCACTCGGTGCCCGCCAGTGCTTCCTGGAGGGGTGAGAGATCGTCGAACGCGATCGGGTCGATGAGCCAGGTGCCGGACCCCTCGCGGCGAAGCTGGATCAGGTAGGCGCGGGCCGAATAGCGATAACCCGAGGCGCGTTCGGCGTCGATCGCGACCGGGCCGTTCGCTCCTGCGAGGGCGGCACAGGCGGCCGCGAGGCCATCGGGAGTGTCGGTAATCTCGGGTAGTCCGTCGCGCAGGATGAGCAGTGGTGCGGGTGGGGCATCTACTCCCGCGTCGACGGCAGCATCGGCGGCGGGGGCCTGTGGAGTCTCCGGGGCTTTGCCGGATTCGGGAGTCGTAATTGCGTCCATCCTCAGGAGCCGCGTTGACCGCGGCGACTCGGGATGGCGGTAACGCCATCAGGGACCGGGGGTAGGCCCACGGCAGTGCACAGCAGTTCGGCCCAGGCCTCGACGTGCGGGCCCACGTCGAGTGGGGTGTCGTCGTCGCTGCTCAGCGGGGTCCAGGACGCCCGGACCTCGATCTGGGCGGTGGCGTCCTCGTCGGCCATCGAACCGAAGCTTTCGGTCGCTACCCGGGTCACCGTGCCGGAGGACGCGCGGTAGTTGGCGCCGTGGGCGTCGAGCGGCTCGGTCAGCCACGACCAGCCGACCGCTGCCAGCATCGGGTCGGTAATGAGTTCGGGATCAATCTCGGCGCGGGCGTAGATCACACAGCGGAACGTGCCGTCCCATGCGTCGTTGCCCGCCGGGTCGTGGAGCAGGATGAAGCGACCGGTGCCGAGGTCGACGTCGTCGATCGTCACGTCGGCCGACAGGGCCGAGGAGTGGGGCGCGATGCGCTGCGGGGCGGGCATCTCCTCGCAGAACACTTCCGGGCGCAGTGAGGCCGCATTCATGCTCTCGACGGCCGCGCGGAACTCCGCAAGACCGGCGGCACCCGTCTTCGGGTGCGTCGTTTGACCCGCCACCATGGCTCCAGAGTAGGTCAGGGGCAGACATCGGCGATGCGTCGCCACGCCGCCTCACCTGCGAAGATTCACCTATGAACGCAGTGCTTGCTGACAGTGCCTTTCTCCGCGCGGCGCGAGGCGAGACCCCGAGCCACACCCCGGTCTGGTTCATGCGCCAGGCGGGACGCTCGCTGCCGGAGTACCTCAAGTTGCGTGAGGGGGTCGGCATGCTGGAGTCGTGCATGAATGCCGACCTGGTCACCGAGATCACTTTGCAGCCCGTCCGCCGCTACGGCGTTGACGCAGCCATCTTCTTCTCCGACATCGTCCTCCCACTCAAGGCGGTCGGCCTCGACCTCGACATCGTGGCGGGCATCGGACCAGTCATCGCCAACCCAGTGCGCACCATGGCCGACGTCGAGGCGATCCCCGACCTCGAGCCGGGTCACGTTCCCTTCATTACCCAGGCCGTGCAGCAACTGGTCGCCGAACTCGGTGCCACCCCGCTGATCGGGTTCGCCGGGGCCCCCTTCACCGTCGCCTCCTACCTGGTCGAAGGTGGTCCCTCGAAGGAGCAGGCAAAGACCAAGGCGATGATGTTCAGCGCCCCAGACGTCTGGGACGCGCTGATGCGCAAGATCGGCGCCATGGCTGCGGCCTACCTGCGCGTCCAGGTCGAAGCCGGTGCGAGCGCCGTACAACTCTTCGACTCCTGGGCTGGCGCCCTGACGCCCGGCGACTATGTTCGGCACGTGATGCCGCACTCGGCGAAGGTGCTGGCGGACGCAGGTGAGCTGGGCGTGCCCCGCATCCACTTCGGAGTCGGCACCACCAACCTGCTGTCTTTGATGGGTGAGGCCGGTGCCGACGTCGTGGGGATCGACTGGCGTACGCCGCTGGAAGAGGGCATCGCTCGGGTCGGCGACCGGGTCGTCCAGGGCAACCTCGACCCCACTCTTGTCTTCGCGCCTACCGAGGTGATGACCGCTCGCGCGGGCGAGATCCTCGAGGCCGGTCGGGCCGCCAAGGGCCACATCTTCAACCTCGGCCACGGCGTCATCCCCTCGACGGACCCCAGCCAGCTCGCCCGGCTGACCGAGTTCGTGCAGGCCTGGGAACGCTGAGGACTGCTCGGGCCTACTCGCCTTGTGCTGACAACTTCTTGACCGCGGTGCGGCGAACGGTCTTCTTCACCGCGGGCGCTGGCGCCTCGACCACGGGCTCGGCCTTGGGCTGAGTCTTCGTCACCCGCGACGCGGTCTTCGTGACCTTGGGCTCGGCCTTGGGGACCTTAGGCTGTTCGGCCGTCTTCGCCGCCTTGGCGGGGGCCTTCTTGGCGGTCTTCTTGGCTGCCGTGGCGGTGGTGGTCTTCTTGGCGGCCGGGCGGCCCGCGCCCTTGAGTCGGACCAACAGGTTGTTGTTGTCGCCAGCGGTCTCCAGGTAGCTCTGGGCTGCGACCAACGAGCTGAGCTTGGCGTGTCCGAACATCCGCGGGTCGAAGGCGGCGTGGGTGCGACCCAGGTGGCTGCCGATGGAGCCGAGACGGGTCCAGCCGTCCTCGTCGGCTGTGGCGTTGATCGCCTTGGTCAGCGCGCTCTGCAGGTTGAATGGGGGAGTGGGCTCGGAGTCGACCTCGTCGCTACTGGCTTCGTCTTCCTCGTCGGGGTCCTCGCCGAGCAGCTCGAGCCGAATGAACTTGTCGCACGCGTTCTGCAGCGACACCGGGGTGCGCTGGCGGCCCAGGCCGTAGACCGTCTTGCCGGCCTCGCGCAGGCGCAGCGCCAAGCTGGTGAAGTCGCTGTCGCTGGTGACCAGCGCGAAGGCCTCGACGTTGCCGGCGTAGAGCAGGTCCATCGCGTCGATGATCAGTGCCGAGTCGGTGGAGTTCTTGCCGGTCGTGAACGCGTTCTGGTGCATCCCACGGATGGCCCGGGCATTGAGTTCCTTCGACCAACCGGACAGGTGCTGGCTGGTCCAGTCGCCGTAGGCCCGCTTGATCGTCGGGTTCCCATACTTGGCGACCTCGTCGAGCAACGCCTCGGCGTACTTGGCAGAGGTGTTGTCGGCATCGATCAGTACGGCGATGCGTACGCCGGCATTCGAGTCACTGTCCACGTTCACATCCTATCGAGTGCGCGTGTCAGAGTTGAGCCATGAGGTACGACGTCGTGGTGGTCGGAGCCGGGATCGCCGGGCTGGTCGCTGCGCGCGACCTGGCGGCGGCCGGTCGCGAGGTGCTCGTGCTCGAGAACTCGCCGGTCATCGGCGGCAAGCTGCGCTTGGCGGAGGTGGCCGGCGCCAGCGTCGACGTAGGGGCCGAGGCCATGCTCAACCGACGTCCCGAGGGGGTGGCCCTGGCCGCTGAGTTCGGGCTCGAGATCGTGCACCCCACGAGCGCGACGTCGGGCATCTACTCCCGGGGCCAGGTGCGGTCGATCCCTCGCTCCGTCATGGGCGTGCCCTGCGACGTCGAGGAGGTGGCTGCCAGCGGCATCCTGAGCGACAAGGGACTGGCGCGGCTCCGGGCCGAGACCGTGACCGAGGTCGACGATGACGTCTCGGTCGGCGACCTGGTGGCCGGACGGCTCGGGGACGAGGCAGTCGACCGGCTGGTCGAACCACTGCTCGGCGGCGTCTATGCGGGCCGGGCCCGCCAACTGTCGGCCGCCGCAGCTGTCCCGCAACTGCTGGCGATGGCTCGACGTGGCCCGCTGCTCGCGCAGACGAGCGACCTGCCGCGCAGCGACGTACCGGTCTTCGCGAGCCTGCCCGGTGGCATGGGCCAACTCCCCGCTGCGGTGGCGCAGGGACTTGCTGTGCGCACCGGCGCGACCGTGCGTGAGCTCCGCCGTGACGAGGCTGGCTGGGCGCTGACGGTCGGCTCGACCCATGCCCCTGAAACAGTGCTGGCGCGTCACGTCGTGCTCGCCACGCCTGCCTCTGCGGCGGCTCGGCTGCTGGCTGTCGTTGCACCCGTCGCAGCGGCAGACGTGGCCACGATCGACTCGGCCAGCGTCGCGGTCGTGACGTTGGCCTTCGAGAGTGCAGTGGTTGCCGGCCTGCGTAGCAGGTCCGGCTTCCTGGTGCCTCCCGTCGAGCACCGGGCGATCAAGGCCAGCACCTTCTCCTTCGCCAAGTGGGACTGGGTACGTAAGGCGGGCGGTGACTACGCGATCCTGCGCACCAGCCTCGGGCGGGCAGGGGAGGAGCGCACCCTCCAGGGCGCTGACGAGGAACTGGTTGCTAAGTCTCTGACCGACCTCGAGACCATCGCCGGCATCACGGCCCGGCCGGTCGACGCGCACGTCCAACGATGGGGCGGCGGGCTGCCGCAATATGCCGTCGGCCATCCCGATCGGATCGCGCGGGTGTGGGCCGCACTGCCCGTCGGGCTGGCGGTGTGCGGAGCATGGTGTGACGGGGTCGGCATCCCCGCGGTGATCGCCTCGGCCCATCGCGCCGCCGTCGAGGTCGGCCGGGCACAATAGGGAACATGGCAACCAAGGCAGCACAGCTCAAGGAGTTCAACGACACCATCCGCTACACGATGTGGTCGGTCTTCAAGTTGCGTGACGTCCTCGGTGACGCCGACCGCGACGCCGAGGCCGTTGACGTGCAAGCCCTATTCGAGGTGCTCGCCGAACAGGACGTCGTCGTGCGCGGGCTCTACGACGTCAGCGGTCTGCGCGCCGACGCCGACCTGATGATCTGGTGGCATGCCGAGGACTCGGTCGACCTTCAGGCCGCCTACAACTCGTTTCGGCGTACGTCGTTCGGGCGCCGTCTCGACCCGGTCTGGTCCCAGATGGCGCTGCACCGTCCGGCCGAGTTCAACAAGTCGCACATCCCCGCGTTCCTGGCCGGCGAAGAGCCGGGGGCGCACGTCTGCGTCTACCCGTTCGTGCGTTCCTACGAGTGGTATCTCCTTGAGGACGCCGAGCGTCGCCGGATGCTCGCCGAGCACGGCAAGCAGGCTCGCGACTACCCTGATGTGCGCGCCAACACGGTCGCCTCGTTCGCCCTCGGCGACTACGAGTGGATGCTCGCCTTCGAGGCCGAGAACCTCGACCGGATCGTCGATCTGATGCGCACCCTGCGTGCCTCCGACGCACGTCGCCACGTGCGCGAGGAGGTGCCGTTCTATACCGGTGTGCGGGTCAGCCCGGCCGAGTTGCTGACCCGGCTGCCCTGACCGTCCCACCAGCGAAGGAACCGGGTATGCGCATCGCACGTCGAACCGCAATGAATCGTTCACTGCTCGCCGTTCTCGGCCTGTCCCTTGCTCTGTCTGGCTGTTCCAACGAGCGTGAGATGCGTGCCGTCGACCCGTCGGACGAGTCGGCCGGTGACTCCGCGTCGGCTGCCATGAAGCCGACCGGCGTTCCGGCCGCTGACGGTGAGGTCGTCACAGACGGGCTGGTCACGGTGCTCGACGACGGCTCCGGCCCGCAGATGTGCACGTTCGTGGCGAAGTCCTTGCCGCCGCAGTGCTCCGGTTCGCCACTGGCCGACTGGGACTGGGAAGCGCATCCCGAGCACGAGGACCTGGGCGGCACCAAGTGGGGCGACTTCGCGCTCACGGGCACCTTCGACGGCACGACGTTGAGCGTCACGGAGGCGATTCCCGCCGCGCTCTACGACGTGCCCAGCACTCCGCCCGTTGCGCCCGACTTCGAGACACCCTGCGAAGCCCCGGTCGGTGGCTGGGTCGTCGTGGACGCGGCGAGCACCACCCCCGAGTCGATGGACGCCACATTGACTGCCGCGGCGCAGTTGCCCGGCTACGCCGAGGCCTGGCTCGACCAGTCGGTCAACCCGGCATCGGAATCAGACGAACCCGGCGACGACGCGCTGCTCAACGACCCGACCAAGCTGGTGCTGAACGTCGCAGTCACCAAGGACGTCGCGGGTGCCGAAGCCAAGCTGCGCGAGACCTGGGGTGGGGCCCTGTGCGTCAGCAAGGCCGCCCGCACCGACGCCGAACTCACCAAGGTCGCTGTCGAACTCCAGCAGGTCCCAGGCGTCACGTCCGCCGCCGCGGTCGACGACG
>JARICB010000338.1 GCA_029264225.1 Nocardioides sp.
AGTGCTGTTCATGAAGACAACACGAATCCTCACCCTGACCGGCGCATCCCTCTCGCTTGTTCTGGTTCCTTCTCTGGCCAGCGCGATGATGCCGACTGCAGAGATCAACCCCTGGCCGAGTCTCGAATCAGGACCGTCGGTGCTGCAGGTCCGAGACGTCCTGAGCAATGGCAGCGACCGGCTCAGCCAACTCAACCAGGTCTACACAGATTGCCTCATCGAGGCCGGGGCGCCCACGATTGACCCGAACTCGGATTCGCGGCCGGTCCCAGCGGCAAACCTCTCGACGGCCCACAAAGTCGCACTGGCCTGGCCGCCGCCCGCCGGCGTGCGGCAGGCGTGCGCTGACCTCGAACCGGTCAACCCGCCAATCCTGGGGGCGGCCACCAATTCGAACTTCTCCGCCCAGGCTCGCTCCTATGTCACCTGTCTCCAGAGTCACGGCGCATGGGTACGTCTCCTCAACGAGGAGATCCTCGACTGGACCTACCGCGCCGACCACAAGGTGCCTGACGACATCGGCGAGATTGATGACGCTTGCCTGGTCACCACCTTCGGGACCGATTGAGTCTCCCCTGGCAGACTCGCCCGAATGGCACGCATCCTGGTCGCCGAAGACGACCCAAAGCAGGCCGAGTTGATCCGCCGGTACGCCGTCGCGGAGGGGCATGTGGTCACGGTCGTCGGTGACGGCAGCGCGGCGGTGCAGGCCGTCCGACTGAACGTTCCAGATCTTCTGATTCTGGACGTCATGCTGCCGTCACTGGACGGCCATGACGTGTGCCGTCTACTCCGGGCAGCGCCCGAGTCAGCGGCACTGCCGATCCTGATGCTGACCGCCAGGGCCAGCGAGGACGACCTACTGCGAGGGCTCGACCTCGGTGCAGATGACTATCTGACCAAGCCCTACAGCCCACGGGAGCTCATGGCCCGAGGTCGAGCCGTGCTCCGCCGCAGCGGGGCCACGAACATCGAAGCCGCCCGGCCACCCGTAGCGGTGGGGGATCTCATCGTGTCCCCCGCCAGCCACGAGACGACCTTCCGGGGCGTGAGCGTGGACTGCACGCCTGGAGAGTTCGCGCTCCTGGATCTGCTGGTCTCCGAACCAGGCCGGGTCTTCAGCCGCGACCAGCTGCTTCGCCACCTGCATGGCACCGAGGACTTCGTCTCACGGCGCACTGTCGACGTACACATCGCCAATCTTCGCAAGAAGTTCGACCCAGCCCTCGTCCGCACCGTCTACGGCGTCGGCTATGCATTCGCCGTAGCCACATGAGCGGAGCCGACGCTGTGGCGCGGGTGCCGTGGCAGCACAGCCTCGTAGTACGACTATTCGCTCTTGGTGCACTGGTCGCACTGGTCGCGGTCGTGGCAGCCACCTGGGCCACGGTGCGAGTCACCACTGTTGCGGTGCAGCAGGAGCAGCAGGAGTCACTGCACGCCGAAGCGCAAACCTACGACGCACTGATCGGGTTCGCCGCAACCCACCACTCGTGGTCCGGGGCTCAGACGCTTGTCGAACGGCTGGCCCGCGATCACGACGGCGACGTGATCATTACCGACAACGCTGGTCGAGTACTGCTCTCGTCCGGTGACATCACCCAGTCGCTGTCCCCCGATGGCGCCCGGGCGCGCCTCGACCCGCTCAACGTCGAGACCGCACTATCGCGATCGTTCGACCGAGGGCCGCGCGAGCAGCCCCCCGCTCGACCGGTTCCCTGCGGGGCACAAGAGTGCTCTTCCGACGTCGTGTCACCCACGCTCAGCTTGGATCCGCGCGTGCAGGGACCGTTGGTGGACGACCTGATCGCTAGCCCGCTGCGTGCGCAGGTCAATCGATGCTTGACCCAGGTAGGCCTGGCACCGATCAGTCGTCTGACGGTGGATCTGGACGTCGTGGTCGCCTACCCCGAGCGCCGGAGCACCGTTGCCGGCTGTCTCGATGGGGCATTGCGCACCGTACTTTCTCCGAACGTGGCACCGCCAGCACTGCTCCACCTCACCGGGAGGGGGTCCCACGCCAGCGTGTTCTGGGACCTGTCTGGTCGCAACCGGACCCGGATTGCGCTGCTTGCTGGCGGGGTCCTGGTCGTGACCCTGGTCCTGTCGGCACTCCTAGCTGCCACCATCGCGGGCCCATTGCGCCGGATGGCCGCGACCGCCCTTCGCGCCGGAGACGGCGACCTCACCGTCCGAGTCCCCGAAAGCCGCCGAGACGAGGTCGGACAGGTTGCTCACGCCTTCAACAGAATGGCGGACCGTCGCCAAGTACTCGAGGAGGCCCGGCTACGGATGGTCAGCGACGTGTCGCACGAGCTGCGCACGCCTCTTGCCAATGTCCGCGGCTGGATAGAGGCCGCCCAGGATGGCGTAGTGCCCGCGGACCGGCAACTGCTCGTCATCTTGCACGAGGAGAGCCTGCACTTGCAGGCACTGGTCGAAGATCTGCACGACCTCTCGCTGGGGGACGCCGGAGAACTGCGCCTGGAACGGCAGACGATCGAGCTCCCCGACTTTCTCGATCAGGTTGCCACCTCGTTCCGGGCTACCGCCGGGGCCGTCCTGAACGTGTCGGTCGACCCGGGCGCCCAGATTGTGGCCGACCCGGTGCGCATGCGTCAGGCCATCGGCAACCTGGTTGCCAACGCGCTACGGCACACACCGGCGGGAGGCCGGGTGACGCTTCGGGGGGCACCCGAGACCATCGTCATCACCGACACCGGCGAGGGCATCTCAGACGATGAGCTGCCGTTCGTCTTCGACAGGTTCCGCCGGGTGGATCCCTCACGCTCCCGCGCGAGCGGAGGCAGCGGACTGGGCCTAGCCATCGTCCGTCAGATCGTTGAAGCCCATGGCGGCCGGGTCACCGTCGCGAGCGCTCCCGACAAGGGGACCATCGTGACGGTGCGCCTACCCACCAGCCCTCTCACCTGAGCACGGCGAGGCAGGAGAGCCGAGCGTCGTGTCCGGTTCGCGCCCATCTCGTACTGGGCGGACGACCCTGACCGTCGACCGCACTCCCTGCGAGCAGCTCTCCCCCAGCAAGAGTGGCGTCTGGCCGAGGTCGTCGAGCAGGAAGCGTCGGTAGAAGGCCGTCGCGTAGTCCGTCAGGGCGCCCCGTTGGCTGCC
This sequence comes from Nocardioides sp., assembly GCA_029264225.1. Classification (GTDB taxonomy): domain Bacteria; phylum Actinomycetota; class Actinomycetes; order Propionibacteriales; family Nocardioidaceae; genus Nocardioides. The sequence goes on from JARICB010000338.1 coordinate 3,130, forward strand.
GGGTCGCAACTCTCGACCCGCACAGGTGCTGTCGTCCTCACCGAGGTGCGCCGGCGGAGTCCACCGCCGGTTGTAGTAGTTGTGATTGGCGTCGGGAAACGACACCGAGTAGGCGGGCCGATGCGTACGCCCCTGCACGTCGTCCAAGTACTCCTGGCCCTGCTCTGCGACCGCCCCGTCACATCCACCCGTGACGATCGCCACCGGAACCCGCGTCACCAGGGTGTCGCGATTCCCGCGGCCGGGTTCATCGAACTTGACTGGGGCGACGCCTAGGACTGCTCGGACGCGCACGCCGCTCGGCCACTCGTCGCGGTGATGATCTGATGCCTGCCACATCACCGCCTTGCCGCCCCGCGAATGTCCCATCGTGCCGACCCGTTGCATGTCGAGGCGCCCGACGAGATCCGGCAGTTGCTCCACCAATCGGCCACGACCGCGTGAGAGGTGCTTAAGTGCGGCCAGGTTGCGGTTCAGCAGCCGTGCCCGGTCACCGTAGTCGAACGACGTCATGTTGATGGCGTCCATGCTGACCGAGACGACCACCAACCCCTGACGAGCCAGCGCCCGCCCGAGGTAGTCGTACCCCCGGAAACTCGGAAAGGCACGACCCTTGTCACAGGGCCAAGTCGTCGCCCGGGTGTCTGTGCACGCCCACCACGAGCCGTGCACCAGGACGACGACGGGAAGACGGCCCTTGAGGCGTTTCGGGTAGTGCACGACCCCACGGAGTTCGCTGACCGTGTTGGACGCGGAATCGGTGAAGGCCATATCCCCGAGGTCGTAGGTCTTCGTCACTACGACTCGTGGCTGCGCTGGGGACTGACGAAGATCGGGGGTGGCACCCGCCACGCCAGGACCCACGAGCCCAACGGTGACCAGAGCCGCGACGAGGGCTTTCGTGACAACGTTGAGCCAGCGAAGGGAGCCGACTACTTCCACACCAGACCTGATCATGTGCGAAACCTAGAAGGTGATTGTCAGCGTGGCGTCAGGATGTCGCCGGCAACTGATCAGGGTTCCCCGCAGGTGACTCCCCGGATCTTCTGAAGGATCAGGGGACCATGAACTCAACCAGCCTTCGTGACGCGCGAAAATCAGCCGTTGCGATGGAATGGGATGTCTGTGGAACGGTGGGCGTCGGCGATGATCGCCTGCGTGCCGCCCGTGGCCGATCAGCAGCGCCAACAGGGCCTCGGTGACTTCGGTGCCGATGTCCCTGACGCCGAGCCCATCCATCTGCCTGGAGGGGTGTCGGTCTCAGCGTAGGAGCGGCTCAGCGGCATCGAAAGCGATCGCTCGCCATCACCGGCAACCACACTCTTGAGTAGATAGTTGTAGCCGGCCCCTCTCAGGTCGGGCAGTCTGCAAACGACTCGGCCGTAGGGGAATCCTTTAGAAGCCCAGAGTGCAGCGGTTGCGAGAAGGTCTGTCCAGGGCGGTCCGAGCCCGGGCACGTGCCCATGCCAGCGGTCCTCCGGACGGGACTGCTCAGCGTGGTCGGGGAGTCTCAAAATCCCTCGTACGAGCGTCCTCCTTGCGGGACGTCCGACGATGCGGTTGGCGAGCAACAGAGTTGGCGGGAGGATGCGGAGGGGACAGGTCGGGGGCAGGAGGAGCGCAGGGTCCGACACGACCGCGTCGACAAGTCCGGCACTGTGAGACTCCGCTATACGGAGATCGAAGATCGCCGCCACACCGTCGTCGGACGAACTCACAGGGAACCCAGGTCATCGGCTCGTCCAAGACCCCGACATCAGAGTCATCCGCGCCATCACCGGAGGATTCCCACGCGACCCCACCAGCAATTACCAACCCACGGACCCCGAAATGACGAACACCCGGACCGACGTTTCCGTAGGTCTGGATGTTCGCGATGTCCTGAGACATCACCTTGGTAGCGGGGGCAGGATTTGAACCTGCGACCTCTGGACATCCAGCGCGAGCCGACGCGGGATGCCCAGCGTTTGCTGGCATGTGAGCAGTCGTGCTCTGACCTGCGCGAACGCTGGACACGACGGTGCTCCCGGGCTCGCGTCTCTTGCTCGGCTTTGACCTGTCAATGCGACTGTTGCCGTGGTTTCCGGGGCTTAAACGCGGCACGGTTCGAATCTCGACTCGTCCCCAGTGCCGGGACCTCAGTTTGCTTCGTCGAGCGCGGACCCTGCCTCGTCGAAGAGGACCTGCAGCGAGAACTTCCACGCCGGCAGGTCTCTCGAGAGCGTTAGCCAGGTGAGCTCGCGGTTGATCTCGTCGTACTGATGGATGATGAAGTTGCGGTTCGCGACAGCGAGCGCCCACTCGACGCCGCCCGGCGCCAGGACGTCGAGTCGGGACAACCGGTTGGCTGCTTCACCGAGCTTCATCATGAGCGAGTCCCCCGCCTCCTGGAACAAGGCGTCGCCGAGGTAAGCCTCCTTGCCGCGCCGCACGATCTCGTCGACGCGGCTCAGCCAGGCCTGGATGTGGAGCAGCTCCTTGGCTGCCTTCAGCTCCATCAGAGCAGCACCGCCTCAAGACGGATGTCGTCGTCCAGTGTGGGCTTCAGGCCCCCGTAGTCGACCAGGTCGATCTCGCGGCCGAGCACTTGCTCGATAAGCTGCTTGAACTTGATGAACCCGAATGACGACGTCCCCTCGGGGGACTCGACCAAGAGGTCGATGTCGGAATCCTGCCGCGCGTCGCCGCGGGCTACCGAACCGAAGACAGCGAGTCGGCTGTACCCCGACTTTTCAGCGAGACGCTTGAGGACCGGCGCAGCGGCCTCGACCAAGGCCTCGGGGTGGACCCGCACCAGATCTTGCGCCGCCTTCAACTGCTGACTGACCGCGGGCTGGCTCACGCCCAGCGCGGCAGCGATCTCCCGCTGGCTCATCCCGGTCGCCGCCATCGCCCGAAGCGCCACCACACGTCGAAGCCGCGCCACATCCTCGTCATGTCGCGCGACGCGATACTCGGCCAGGAGCGTCATAAGGTCACGTTATCATCGCCGTCACCCCGCGAGGTCCGCTCGATCTCGTGCCGCATGACGCCCCTTTCCCGAGTACACATCCGGACGGGTCCAACGGCGAGCTGCCCGCCGTCATGGCTGGCGCCGTTCCTTCTGGCCAGGCGTTCGTCATTCAGGGTTCGTCTTGCGGGACTCGTTTACCTCTTCCGGCGCACTCACATGCCGATGAGCGGACGAGGAGTCCGGCATGCTGGCGTCATGGACAACGCGCAGCTCGTGCTCTCGTTCACCCGCGCGTGGCCGTGGGGGCTTGCCATCGTTTCGGACCCGAGCTCCCGGTCCGTTTTCCCTGCAAACCTCGACGAGCACGGTGTCGCTGCGACCATCGATGCCGTTGCCATCGGCATACAACATGAGGTGGACGGCGAGGCCGTCGCCGAAGTTTGGGTCGGGGAGAAGGTGACCGATCTGCTCTGCATTTACGACGACGAGTTCGTGACCTCGGACGGTGCTGTGATCCTGACAGTTGCGGACGGTAGTCGGCACGCCTCCGCCGTGGTCGGTGAGGGGGCGCATCGTCTACGGGTTCTTGTCGACCAGGTCGCTTCGCCCGGGTTGATCCTTTTCGAGTTCAGCGCACCCTGAGCCAGCTGTAGGTCCGCATCTGCCGCTGACAGTGCGCGGATCTGCCGATGAGCGGGCTCAACTGTCCCGCAGCAGCGTCACCCGTCCCCGGGTCCTAGGCTCGCGTCGTGGACGACTGGACATGGGTGCGCAAAGCGCGCGGCTCCCGGGACTGGCGCGGCGCGCAGCAGCGCATGGCCCGGGCCATCCGAGGGACGCCGACTGCCGCCTTGGACATCGCCCAGGCGCTCGACGAGGACCTTGCCCGAGACGGGTACGACATCGCCGTCGACGCACTCAGGAGGCACGCGTTCGTGCTGTCGTGCCAGGTCCCGGGTGCCGATGCAACCCGCGTTGCCGTCGAGCTCGGAGCACGTCCACCGCTGCAGCCCACCCCGTCCCCGCGTCCCGACTACGTCCGACTTAGGAACGCGCGGGAGATCGTCGGCCGCCGGCCTCCCGACGAAGTCAGGGACGTCCTCCGTGCGGACCTGCTGCGGCACGACGACCCCGAGTTCGGGCTCCTGCTGGGCCACGAACTGGTGCTTCGTGGGAGCAGTGTCGGACCCGTCGCCAGCTGGTACGCCGGGTGGGCGGAACGCGCCGCCCACCCGCTCGCGTACCTTCCCCTGAGCCTGCTCGACATCGAGGCCGGGGTGAGCGGCTGCCTACCGCAGTACGGTGCGGGTAACGGCTCGTCCTGGACGGGCCTGCCTGACCTGCCCGCCGGGGGCGGCCGGCTCGGCGACCTGATCCCCGGCGTCGGCGTACCCGCCCCGGTGCCCACCGACCTCGTGGCTGCGCCTTTCCAGGACTGGTTGGACCACTCAAACGGGAGCGTGCAGGTCGCGAGGTACGTACTTGGTGACACCTTTCCGGCCGACCTGCCGGACTTGGATCTGCGTCCCGACCGCGAGGCGGTGCTCGTCCCGCCGACGCGCGTGGTGCAGTCACTCTTCAGCGCTGCTTCGAACGGCGGCGCCTACTCCCCCAGCCCGGGCGGCGCCCTGGCACGACTGAGGGTCTGGACCAGCCTACGGGCGCTGCTCGGCCTCCCCGCGGACCTACCCGTGGACGAGGTGGCGCACGCGGCCGCAAAGGCCACGTGGATCCAGCTCGCGACGAACGACGACTGGTTCTACGACGTGGCCTGGGACGTCTGGCTGGTGGTGACGGACGGCGCGAGCGTTACGACGGTCGCCGCGACCGACACCGATTGAGGCGGCGCCCCTGGCCCTGAGGTGGCGAAGTGGCGGGCCTGTGCATTTTCACGTGGTCGCCAACGCGACGCCACCTGCTGCCGAATGAGCACTGGGTCTTCCATCCGCTAAAAGCCGGAGGTCGGTCTGACCATCCGGATCTGCCGCGACTCGCGCGACCGCTCATGCCGAGATGCGCGCGCCGCGTAGCCTCGCGTGGTGACTCCCGAGGACGTGCGCTTACTGGCCCGGACAGCGCACTCGCGCTGGTCCGAACTCGAACTTGTGCACCGTTCGGACTATGTCGACGTGCGAGCAACGCTTCGCCACGGCGAACTCGATGCAACTCGACTCGACGACGGCCATCGCATCCAGGAGTCCGGCGCACCACCCTCGCCGTGGTCGGTGCGGCCCCTAGAGCCGTATGCCACCAACTACCAGTGGTCGGCAATGCTTGATCCCTATGAGTTGGGCGAAGGGGTCTCGATCAGCGACGTGCGGAGCGAGGAACTCTTCGGTCGGCCCGTCGTGGCATTCGTCGCCCGCGCGATGCGCGGATACGAGCCAGTATGTTCGTGCTGCCCGCTCGTGTTCTCGGAGGTCTCGCAGCGTCTGGAGTATGGCGACGACTGGCGCGCGCAGCCCGGAGAACTGCCGGACGGGGTCGACATGGCCCTTGATCTGGGCACCGGCATCGTCGTCAGCAACCGGCATCGCGGCGGACGGCGCGAGCAATGGTTCACCAACGTGATCACCCGAGTCATCTGAACGTCCGGACATGCCGCGACCCGGGCGTCCGATCATGCCGAAATCCGCGCGGTCCGTACCGGACGACGATCGGCAACCGGCTCGCTATTTCGTGATGCCTGCTTCGTCCGCTGGCAACGTCAAAACGCAGAACTCATTACCCTCTGGGTCGGCGAGCACGGCCCATCCACGGTCTGGCGTGCGCAAGTCGTTGACCATGATTGCGCCGAGATCGAGCAGTCGGTCGATCTCTTCGTCCCTGCTACGGTCGACTGGGCGAAGGCACACGTGCATCCGGTTCTTCACCGTCTTGGGCTCCGGTACCTTCAGAAAGATCAGCCACCGGCCGGCGGGCCCACGCAGCCCTGCCTCGTCCTCGGAGCAGTCGTCGTCGGGCTCGAAGTCGTCAAGGACCTGGCTCCACCAGGCCACCTGCGCACGGGGGTCATGCGCATCGATACATAAGTTCGCGGTTCGAGATGCCATGGCCACATGATTCCATGCTGACCCCGCGCCGGGTGGTCCCCCAGGCGGTGCCGTAAGCCGATCCCGCTGTGACACGCTCCGCGTGCCGATCGTGCTGCGGGGACGCGGAGCCGGCTGAGGCTAGAAACAGCCCAATCACAGGCGCCGTGCGATGAGATAGCCCTGCGCTTGTACCTCATCGGGGTCAGCAGGACGGCCACCCCAGAACACAACCTCGAAGCCTGCCTGAAGTACCTGGCGCTCTACCTCGGCGGGCGAGAGCCAGTAGATGTCGAACTCGATACCCAGGTTGAGCGTGCGTCCGGCCCGGAGCAGTTGATCGTCGCCCGACTTGAACGCAGTCGCAACGTAGCCCCCGGGCTTCACGACCCGGGCCAGCTCACCGAAGGCGCTAGGGCGATCAACAGGCGTCAGGTACATAAGCGAGTACCAAGCGACCGCCCCGGCCAGGGAGGCGTCCTTGAACGGGAGTGCCCGCAGGTCAGACACCTCGAAGGTGTGCTCGGGGTAGTCGCGGCTGGCAACGCGGATCATTTCCGGCGCGAGGTCGACACCGTGGGGCGTCAGGCCCTGCGACGACATGTACGGCGCCAACCGGCCGGTGCCGCATCCGACGTCGGCGATGTCGAGTCCGTTGCCGCCCTCGCGCACCAGCTGACAAAACAGGCCGAGTAGCGCCTGCTCGATCGGCATCTCGTCAAGGAGGTTCGTGAGCCGGTCGACGTACAGCTCCGCGAGGACGTCATGTGCGTCCCTCAGTTCACGAGTCTTGGCATCCACAGCAGCAATTATCCTCGGCAGAAGACGCGTGGCCCGTCGAGAAGCGAATACCCGGGCACTGGCCCTCTGTGACACTCTGAATCCCCCCGGTGAGTCCGGAGACTTCAGTCCTTGGGAAGGATGGAGTCATGTCAGGGAGAACGTCTACGAGGTACCCGGCCGAGCTGCGTGAGCGGGCGGTCCGGATGGTCAGCGAGATTCGGCCGGACCACGAGTCGGACTGGGCGGCGATCACGCAGGTCGCGATGCTGCTGGGGGTCGGGACGCCGGAGACGATCCGGAAGTGGTGCCGCCAGGCTGAGATCGATGGTGGCAAGCGGCCCGGTGTCAGCACTGAGGAGTCGGCGGAGTTGAAGCGGTTGAAGCGGGAGAACGCTGAGCTCAAAAGGGCCAATGCGATTCTCAAGAGTGCATCGATTTTCTTCGCGGCCGAACTCGACCGGCCACAGCGTTGATCGTGACCTACATCGACTCTGTCGCGGGCCGCCGCGACGAGGACGGTCTGCGATGGGGTGTCGAGTCGATCTGTACCCAGCTCACCGAGCTGGGCGCCAAGATCGCCCCCGCTACCTACTACGAGCACCGCGGCCGCCAGCCCACTGCCCGCGAGGTTCGCGATCAGGAGTTGAAACCGAAGATCGCCGCGGTCCATGAGGCGAACTTCGGCGTCTACGGTGCCCGGAAGGTGTGGCTGACGCTGAACCGGGAACGCCCGGCTGAGGCGCCGCCGATCGCCCGGTGCACCGTGGAGCGACTCATGGGCGACCTCAAGTTGTGTGGGGCGGTCCGCGGGAAGGTCAAGCGGACCACGATCAGCGACCCGAAGGCACCGAAGCCACTGGACCTGGTGTCCCGCAACTTCCGCCCCATGGCGCCAGATCGCCTGTGGGTAGCCGATTTCACTTATGTCTCGACGTGGTCGGGCTGGTGCTACACCGCGTTCGTCATCGATGCCTACGCCCGGCGGATCCTGGGCTGGTCGGTATCGACCACGATGACCAGCCAGTTCGTCGTCGACGCCGTCGACCAAGCGATCTGGACCCGAGGCCGTGAAGGTCGAGATCTGACGGGCCTGGTCGCCCACCACGACCACGGGGTCCAATACCTGTCGGTGGCCTACTCCGAGAAGCTCGACACCGCTGGGATCAAGCCCTCGACAGGTGCCGTCGGGTCGTCCTATGACAATGCCCTGGCCGAATCGACCATCGGGCTCTACAAGACCGAACTGGTCAAGAAGCAGCGGCCGTGGAAGGGACTCGACGACCTCGAGATCGCCACCGCCGAATGGGTCGACTGGTACAACCACCGCCGGCCCCACGAGTACTGCGACGACCTCACACCCGTCGAGGCAGAGGCCGCTCACTACGCTCACCACCAGACCCCAGCGAACGCTGGGGTCTCAAACTAGAAAGTCTCCGGACTCGCCGGGGGGATTCATCCTGTAGAGCGCGTCGTGGTCAAAGTCGAAACTGAGGAAGGCGCGGGGCAGGGACATGGCATTTCCTTTGTTAGTCGGGTGTCCTTACAAACAGGGACCGACCCCGAAAGATCGCTCTCGCGGGGTCAGCCGAACTGCCTGTCTAGGTGGAGGGCCTCATGTAGATCCCACGGGTTGCTCTACGCCGCAGGTTGCGCGGATCTCGCTCTGGTGACAGAACCAGTGACAGAACTGGTGACAAGAGAGCGAGATTCGACATCAGCTGCAGCCGCTGGTGCTTCCGCAACCCTCGCAGACGTAGCACGAACCAGCCGGGCGCATCTTCGTGCCGCACGTCATGCAGAGCGGGGAGTCGATCGCCGTACCGGTGATCTTCTCCATCAGCTCGGCAGAGGTGTGGACCCCGGCCGGAGCAGCGGTCGCGGCCTTGACCTCGATCACGGGCTCGGCGTCGACCACGTCGTCGAGCGAGACGAGTTCGGAGGCTGCCCCGGTCTCCTCGGTGATCGGCTCGTAGGAGCCGGTCTCCAGGTGTCGCTGACGCTCATCAGCCGAGAAGATGCCCAGTCCGGCACGGTCCTCGAAGGTCATGTAGTCCAGGGCCAGGCGGCGCCAGACGTAGTCCATCAGCGACTGCGCCATCCGCACGTCTGGGTCGTCGGTCAGACCGGCAGGCTCGAAGCGCAGGTTGGTGAACTTCGAGACGTAGGTCTCCAGCGGGACGCCGTACTGAAGGCCGATGGAGACGGCGATCGAGAAGGCATCCATCACGCCGGCCAGGGTCGAACCCTGCTTGCCGAGCTTGAGGAAGACCTCGCCCAGCTCGCCGTCGTCGTGCGCACCCGAGGTCATGTAACCCTCGGCGCCACCGACCGTGAAGGACGTGGTGCGCGAGACCCGCGACTTGGGCAGCCGCTTGCGGACCGGGGCGTAGACGACCTTCTCGATGACCTTGGTCTCGACCTGGTCGCCGGCCACCTCGTGGCCCTGGTCGCGCTTGGCCGAGTCGGACTTGCCGTCGGCCAGCGGCTGACCGACCTTGGCGTTGTCGCGGTAGATCGCGGTGGCCTTCAGGCCCAGCTTCCACGACTGGAGGTAGACGTTCTCGACCTCTTCGACCGTGGCGCTCTCGGGCAGGTTGACCGTCTTGGAGATCGCGCCGGACAGGAACGGCTGGCAGGCCGCCATCATCCGCACGTGGCCCATCGGCTTGAGCGAACGGGCACCCATCGCGGTGTCGAAGATTTCGTAGTGCTCCAGCTTGAGGCTCGGCGCGTCGATGACGTGGCCGTGCTCGGCGATGTAGGCCACGATCGCCTCGACCTGCTCGGGCTGGTAGCCCATCTTCTCCAGGGCTCGCGGAATCGTCTGGTTGACGATCTGCATCGAGCCGCCGCCGACGAGCTTCTTGAACTTGACCAGCGAGAAGTCGGGCTCGATGCCGGTGGTGTCGCAGTCCATCATGAAGCCGATGGTGCCGGTCGGCGCGAGCACCGAGGCCTGCGCGTTGCGGAAGCCGTTGGCCTCGCCGGTGGCGATCACGTCGGCCCACGCCTTGGTGGCCAGCTTGTGCACGCGACCGTCTTCGGTGTGCAGCAGTCGGACCACGTCGTTGGCGGCCTGGTGCTTGCGCATGACCCGCTTGTGGGCCTCCGCGTTGCGCTGGTAGCCGGCGTAGGGGCCGACGATCGCGGCCAGTTCGGCCGAGCGCTTGTACGACGTACCGGTCATCAGCGACGTCAGCGCAGCCGCCATCGAGCGGCCGCCGTCGGAGTCGTAACCCAGGCCCATCGCCATCAGCAGCGCGCCGAGGTTGGCGTAGCCGATGCCGAGCTGGCGGTAGTCGCGGGTGGTCTTGGCGATCGGCTCGGTCGGGAAGTCGGCGAAGCAGATCGAGATGTCCATCGCGGTGATGATGAACTCGACGGCCTTGGCGAACAGTGCCGCGTCGAAGGTGTCGTCGTCCTTGAGGAACTTCAACAGGTTCAGCGAAGCCAGGTTGCACGACGAGTTGTCGAGCGACATGTATTCCGAGCACGGGTTGGACGCGGTGATCCGACCCGTCTCGGGGTTGGTGTGCCAGTCGTTGATCGTGTCGTCGTACTGCATGCCCGGGTCGGCACACTCCCACGCCGCCTGGCTGATCTTGTGGAACAGCTCGCGGGCGTCGACGGTCTCGATGACCTCACCGGTGCTGCGAGCACGCAGGCCGAACGACGTACCGTCCTCGACCGCGCGCATGAACTCATCGCTGACGCGCACCGAGTTGTTGGCGTTCTGGTACTGCACGGAGGTGATGTCGACGCCGCCGAGGTCCATGTCGAAGCCGGCGTCGCGCAGGGCCCGGATCTTGTTCTCCTCCTTGGCCTTGGTCATGACGAACTCTTCGATGTCGGGGTGGTCGACGTCGAGGACGACCATCTTGGCCGCGCGACGCGTGGCGCCACCCGACTTGATGGTGCCTGCGGAGGCGTCGGCGCCGCGCATGAAGGAGACCGGGCCACTCGCCGTGCCGCCGCTGGAGAGCAGCTCCTTGGACGAGCGGATGCGGGAGAGGTTCAGGCCGGCGCCGGAGCCGCCCTTGAAGATGAAGCCCTCTTCCTTGTACCAGTTCAGGATCGAGTCCATCGAGTCATCGACGGAGAGGATGAAGCACGCGGAGACCTGCTGCGGCGAGGGGGTGCCGACGTTGAACCACACGGGGCTGTTGAAGGAGAAGTACTGGTTGACCAGCAGCCAGGTCAGCTCGTGCTCGAAGATCTCGGCGTCGCCGGCGGACTTGAAGTAGCCGTGCTCGGAGCCTGCCTTCGTGTAGGTCTTCACGACCCGGTCGATGAGCTGCTTGAGGCTCCACTCGCGTACGTCGGTGCCGACCGCGCCGCGGAAGTACTTGGTGGTGACGATCGTCGAAGCGTTGAGGCTCCAACTGTCGGGGAACTCGACACCGCGCTGCTCGAAGACCGACACACCGGTCTTCCAGTTGGTCTGGACGACGTCGCGTCGCTCCCAGGTCAACTCGTCATAGGGGTGCACACCGGCGGTAGAGAAGTCTCGTTCGATCTTCACACCCTTGCTTGCGCCCTGCATCGCTGTCGCGTCCACCGTTTCAGTCATGTTCTGGCTTCGCCCCTTTGTCGACGTACTTCTGAGTTCGTACTTCTGAGTGATCGTGCGTGCTGCGGTTCTTCGTGATGGTGCTGTGCCGCCAGTTCTGACGCCCGACACACAGCTTCCCCACCGTGTGCCGGGCAGTGCGTGGTCAGGAGGGAACCAGGTCGTCCTGGTTCTCCTGAGTGGTGCGCCCTCTGCGCAGGGCATCGATCTCTGCGGCGAAGTCGTCCGCGGACTCAAAGGCC
>JARICB010000370.1 GCA_029264225.1 Nocardioides sp.
CGTGACCGCCCTCGACTTCTCCCAGGTAGCCCTCGACAAGGGCGCCGCGATCGCGCCCGAGATCAACTGGCTCCGCACCGACGCCACCACGTGGCGCGGCTCGGACTACGACCTGACGCTGATCGCCTACCTACAACTGCCCGCCGACCAACGGCGCGCGGCCAACCGCAACGCCGTGGAGTCTCTGCGCAGGGGTGGAACGTTCCTGCTGATCGCGCACGACAGCAGCAATCTCAGCGAGGGCACCGGCGGCCCGCAGGACCCGGACGTCCTGATGAGTGCCGAAGACGTCGTTGCCGACCTCGAGGGGATCGAGATCGACGTGGTGCGCGCCGAACGGGTGCCTCGGACCGTGACCGCCGACGACGGTCACGGAGGTGAGATCACCCAGACGGCGTGGGATTGTCTGGTGCGGGTGACTCGCCGCTGACCTCGGGCTCGACCGGCGTGTCGCCGTAGCGCCCGGCCTCCTTCGAGCGCTGCGCGTTGCGCAGCCGCTTGGTCAGACTCACGCCCAGGAATGCCACCGTCAGCGCCATAAGCACGAACAGGATCAGCGCCACCCACCCGGCCTTGACGTCTTCAGGGGCCGGACCGTCTTCGACAGCGGATAGCAGCGTCAACACGTTCATGGCATCAGTCTCTCAGGCGGGGTCGACGATGCCCGCGAACAGGTCGTCCTCGGGCAGTTGAGAACTCACGTGGCTCACGACCAGCTCGTAGTCCTCGGTCGGCCAGACGTCGGCCTGGATCTCGCGAGGGATCGCGAACCAGAAGCCGTCGGGGTCGATCTGGGTCGCGTGCGCCAGCAGCGCCTGATCACGCACGCCGTAGTAGTCGGAGCACGGCACCTTGGTCGTGATCCGGTCGTCCCACTCGGGCTCGCGCTGCCACGTCTTGAGCCGCTCCTCGTAAGGCGATTCAAGTCCGTGCGCGAGCATCGCCTCGTGCAACGCGTTGGTCTTCGCCCAACTCCAACCGTGGTGGTAGTAGAGCTTCAGTGGCTGCCACGGCTCTCCTGCGTCGGGGAAGCGCTCCGGGTCACCGGCCGCCTCGAAGGCGGCCACCCCCACCAGGTGGCACTGGATGTGGTCGGGGTGCGGATAGCCGCCGCGCTCGTCGTACGTCGTCACGACGTGCGGTCGGAAGTGGCGGATCAGCCGGACCAGGGGCTCGATCGCCTCCTCGAGGGGAACCAACGCGAAGCAGCCCTCGGGCAGCGGCGGCTTCGGGTCGCCCTCGGGCCAGCCGGAGTCGACGAAGCCGAGCCAGTCCTGCCGGATGCCGAGGATGTCGCGGGCCCGCTCCATCTCCTGGCGCCGCACCTCGGTGATGTTGGCAAGGATCTCGGGGCGGTCCATCTTGGGGTTGAGGATCGAGCCGCGCTCACCACCCGTGCAGGTGGCGACGTGGACGTCGACGCCTTGTGCGACGTACATCGCCGTCGACGCGGCACCCTTGCTCGACTCGTCGTCGGGGTGCGCGTGGACGTGCATCAGGCGGAATCCGGCCCGGGGCGTCTCGTTCGATCGTTCCTGCGGCATGGGAGCGATTCTAGGTTCCCTAGGGTGGGGTCGTGACCCAGCCCGATTCTGTCCCGACCGACCTCGCCCACAGGTACGGCGCCAAGGCGCTCTGGCGGCGGCGCGTGAGCCTGGCCGTGGTGGCCGTCATTGCCGTGGTCTTCCTCGTGTGGGTGGCCTGGGTGGCGTGGTTCCACAGCACCCCGGCCGCCAAATCGAGTCTCGTCGGCTTCGAGATCACCAGCGACCGCACTGCCGAGGCGCACGTCCAGGTGCAACTCGACGACGACGCAGCGGCCTCCTGCCGGCTCCGCGCCTTCGCCGAGGACCACACGACCGTCGGCGAGGTATCCTTCGCTCCGACACCGGGCCGCAATGACGTCGTCGTCCGCACTGAACGCCGGGCCACGAGCGTCGAGTTGATCGGCTGCACGACCGCAGATCAACAACGCCCTCGTTGAGCCGAGCAGTCAAGAATCTGCGCGGCACGCCCCAAGTTGCTAATGTGGATCTCTGCCCGTCCCGGCAGCCGGCCCGTCGTGCGGCCACGAGCGTCGAGGCGGCACCGGGCGCAAGGCCCGAAAAGCTTGACCACACCACCACCAAGTGGCCGCGGATGTCCGCGTCTACACAGTAGGAGCACATCGACATGACCCAGGACGCCGGCACCATCTGGCTCACGCAGGATGCCTTCGACAAGCTCAAGCACGAACTCGACGACCTGAGGGGTCCTCGACGCGCGGACATCATCGAGAAGATCGCCGCCGCCCGCGACGAGGGCGACCTCAAGGAGAACAGCGGCTACCACGCCGCCAAGGAGGAGCAGGGCAAGCAGGAAGCCCGCATCCGCCAGCTCGAGGACATGCTGCGGCGCGCGGAGGTCGGCGAGACGCCTCCCGACGACGGTCGCGTCGAGCCGGGCATGGTTGTCACGGTCGACTTCGGCGGCGGCGACACCGAGAAGTTCCTCCTCGGTGCCCGGGAGAACCTTGCCGAGGGCGACAAGCTCGACGTCTACTCGCCGCAGTCGGCGATGGGTGCTGCCATCAACGGTCGGGCCAAGGGCGAGACCGTCACCTACGCGGCCCCCACCGGCAAGTCAGTCACCGTCGAGATCCTCGAGGCGGAGCCCTACCGCTCCTGACCGCAGTCGATCCAACGTTGCGGAACGGCCCCCGTGCAGTGCACGGGGGCCGTTCCTCATGTCACGTGTAGCCGGGTGCTCAAGGCACGTCACTCATAGACGGTGTATCCCGCTTCGCGGAGCTCGGCCAGGACCCGTCCGGCATGCTCCTCCCCCCTGGTCTCCACCTGGATCCTGACTTCGACCTCGTTGAGGCTCAGCGACGGCGAGATCCGCTCGTGGGCGACCTCGAGCACGTTGCCGCCGGCGGTGCCGACCCGCGTCAGGAGTGCGGCCAGGCCACCCGGGAGGTCGGGGATGACGACTCGGAGGTAGAGGTAGCGACCGGCGGCCGCGAGGCCGTGTCGGATCACCTTGTCGAGGAGAAGTGGGTCGATGTTGCCGCCGGACAGCACCGCCACGACCGGGCTCTCGAAGTCGCCGGGGGCATCGAGGATGGCAGCAACGGCAGCGGCACCGGCAGGCTCGACCACCATCTTGGCTCGCTCCAGCAACGCCAGCAGGGCCCGCGAGAGCGACTCCTCCGAGACGGTGCGCACCTCGTCGCAGTAGTCACGGACGGCGGCGAAGGTGATCTCGCCCGGGCAGCCGACCGCGATCCCGTCGGCCATAGTGGACATCGTCGACAACGGCACCGGTGAGCCCTCTCGCAGGGAGGCAGGGAAGGCCGCCGCACCCTCGGCCTGCACTCCGATGACGCGTACGTCGGGGCGCGCGGCCTTGATCGCGATCGCGATCCCCGCCAGCAGTCCCCCGCCGCCGGTCGGCACGATCACCGTCTTCACGTCGGGCGTCTGCTCGAGGATCTCTAGTCCGGCGGTGCCCTGGCCGGCAACCACGTCGGCGTGGTCGAACGGGTGGATGAGCACCGCACCGGTCTCGGCCGCGAACTGTCGGGCGGCGACCATCGCATCGTCGAGGTAGCGGCCGTGGAAGCGCACGTCGGCGCCGTAGCCCCGGGTCGCCTGCTCCTTGGGGATCGGCGCCCCCTCGGGCATGAAGACAGTCGACCTGATGCCGAGTGTCGTGGCTGCGAGCGCGACACCTTGGGCGTGGTTGCCGGCGCTGGCCGCTACGACGCCCGCAGCCCGCTCCTGGGCCGAGAGGCGGGAGATACGCAGGTAGGCGCCCCGGATCTTGAAGGAGCCCGTGCGCTGGAGGTTCTCGCACTTGAGCCAGACCGGCCCCTCGACCAGCGCCGAGAGCCAGCGCGAGTCCTCCATGGGGGTGCACACCGCCATCGAGTCGAGTGCCTCGCGGGCCGCCTCGATGTCGGCCAGCGACACCTCGCTGAGCCGGGGGTCACTCATGAGACACCTCGCCCTCCACCGGTGCCCCACCGTCGGGCTCGTCGTCGGCTTGCGCGTCGTCACGTTCGTCGTC
>JARICB010000406.1 GCA_029264225.1 Nocardioides sp.
CCAGCCGGGACTCGGCATCAACCAGAGCGTGCCGGGCGTGGCATTGCCCGGATTGTCGCCGGTGTTGCTCTCGGGCCACGGCACGATCGTCGCGGGCCTGATCTCCGGGCCCGACGGGGTGGCCCCGGCAGCGCAGGTGATCGACATCCGCGTCTTCGACACCGCAGATGCCGACGTCTCGCAAGGCGAGAAGGACGTCACCTCGCAGGGCATCACCGACGGCATCCGGGCCGCGATCGCCCTGCACCGGACCACCCCCTTCCAAGTCGCCAACATCGCGCTCTCCGTCACCCAGGACGACCCCCGGCTGCGGGCAGCCGTCAAGGACCTGCTCAAGCGCGACGTCGTCGTCGTGGCGTCGTCAGGCAACGTCGCCGCCGAAGCGGAGACCACCACGTTCGAAGGGACTCCTGGCAGTGACGCCGAGGTCTACCCGGCCGACTATCCGGGGGTGTTGGCCGTCAGCGCCACCCCACCGGCCGGCGGAGATCCGCGTGAATCAGTGCTCCCCAACAAGGACACCGACGTCGCTGCCCCGACCTTCGGCGCCATCTCGGTCAACGTCAACTCCCAGCGCTGCGACATCGACCAGGTGGCGACCTCGTGGGCAGCGGCGGAGGTGAGCGGCATCGTCGCGCTGCTGCGCGCGCAGTTTCCCGGCGAGACCGCCAAGCAGGTCGTAGCCCGACTGATGACGACTACCGAGGGTTCGGACAGCTCCGACAACCCGTGGACCGGCGCCGGGGTGGTGCAGGCCCACGATGCGCTGACCCTGGCGCTCGACCCCGGTCGCAGCGGGAAGCTCGAACGCTCGGTGCAGACCCAACGCAACGACTCGCAGGCACCGCCGCCGCCCGAGCAGATCGACCTGTTCGGTACGCCGCGGGCGCTGCTCCTGTGGTTCGGGCTGGCCGGCGGCGTACTCATCGCCCTCGCCTCGATGCTGCGCTCGCTAACCCGACCCTGACCCGCCCCGGGAAACCAGAACGGACCGAACCCGGTCGGGTCGGTCCGTTCGGTATCACTGGCGGAGGATAAGGGATTCGAACCCTTGAGGGTTTTCACACCCAACCCGCTTTCCAAGCGAGCGCCATAGGCCACTAGGCGAATCCTCCGCGACGGAGAATACCCGTCGGGCTGCCGCGGATGAAATCGCCTCCCGGCTGGTCTGCGTGCGGGTGGGTACGGACCCGGTTGGGCGACCTCGCGGGATTCACCTAGACTCTGCGCCAACCCCCCACGTGGCGGCATCTCACCGAATTCCCCCAGGGCCGGAAGGCAGCAAGGGTAGGAGAGCTCTACCGGGTACGTGGGGGGCCTTTTCATGCCCAGGTGCCCGCTCAGACGGCCCGGTCCCGTTTGGGTGTGGGCGCGTAGTGGCCGGTGTCGGAGGCGGTGGCTAGTGTTCACACGTGGACTCACCACTTGCGCTCTATCGCCGCTACCGGCCCGAGACGTTTTCCGAGGTCATTGGCCAAGATCACGTCACGGAGCCGCTGCGAAACGCGCTCAAGAACGACCGGGTGAACCACGCCTATCTTTTCTCCGGGCCTCGCGGCTGTGGCAAGACCACCTCGGCCCGCATCCTGGCGCGCGCCCTCAACTGCGCCCAGGCGCCGATCGCCGACCCCTGCGGTAAGTGCGACAGCTGCCGAGAGCTCGCGCGCGACGGGGGCGGCTCGATCGACGTCATCGAGATCGACGCGGCCTCTCACGGTGGCGTCGACGACGCCCGCGACCTACGTGAGAAGGCGTTCTTCTCCCCGGTGCGCGACCGGTTCAAGATCTACATCATCGATGAGGCCCACATGGTCTCCAGCCAGGGCTTCAACGCCCTGCTGAAGCTGGTCGAGGAGCCGCCCCCGCACCTGCGGTTCATCTTCGCGACCACCGAGCCGGAGAAAGTGCTGCCGACGATCCGCTCGCGCACCCACCACTACCCGTTCCGGTTGATCCCGCCGCGGCTGCTCTCCGACTACCTGATGCAACTGTGCGCCGACGAGGGTGCTGCCATCGAGCCGGCCGCGCTGCCGCTGCTGGTGCGCGCCGGCGGCGGATCCGCGCGAGACACCCTGTCGGTCCTCGACCAACTCCTGGGCGGTGCCGGACCCGACGGCGTGACCTACGACCTCGCGGCCGCGCTGCTGGGTTTCACCCCCGAGACGCTGCTCGACGAGGTGGTGGACGCGTTCGCCGCCGTCGACGGCGCGGCCGTCTTCGGGGTGGTCGACAAGGTCGTCGAGACCGGGCGCGACCCCCGCCGCTTCACTGAAGACCTGCTGCGTCGGCTGCGTGACCTGGTGATCGTCGCCGCAGTTCCCGACGCGCCGGCCAGCGGTCTCCTCGACCTGCCCGAGGACGCAGGTGAGCGTCTGGTCGCCCAGGCCTCCCGCTTCGGCGCCGTAGAGCTGAGTCGAGCTGCCGACATCGTGGCCGCCGGCCTGACCGAGATGCGGGGTGCGACTGCGCCCCGGCTCCTGCTCGAGCTGATCTGCGCACGGGTGCTCCTTCCCGGCGCCGATGACACGAGCGACGGGGTGATGGCGCGGCTGGACCGGATCGAGCGGCGCCTCGACGTCTCGGGTGCGGTCAGCGCGCCGCACGACCGAGCCATGCGACCAGCCTCTGCGCCCGCCGCCGCAGTCGCGACCCCCGCACCCGTTCAGCCACCGGTCCAGGCGCCGACGCAGGCACCCACGCAGGCCCCGGACGCTGCTTCCCCGCAGGCCCCGCAGGCCCCGTCGGTCGCCCCCAGCACAGCGCCGAAGCCAGAGACCGGCCCGGAACCGATGTTTGCGCCGCCGCGCTTCGACCAGGACGAGTCGGCCGCGGTTGCCGCGCCCGCCCAGGCGACACCTCCTCCGACGCCGTCGCCGGTGGCGGCCCCGACCACCAGCCCGGTAGACCCGACGAGTTCGGTGACTGCCCAGCAGCCCGGCGAGCCCGCCGAGACGGCGCCCCCGAGCACCCTGAGCCTGGTCGACGTACGCCGCCTGTGGCCCGACATCATTGCCGCGACGAAGACGATGCGCCGCCTGACCTGGATGCTGCTGCGCGACAATTCGCAGGTGATCGGCGTGGACTCGAAGACGCTGACGGTCGGCTTCAACAACGCCGGCGCCTTCGGCTCGTTCAGCGCCGGCGGTTCCGAGGAGATCCTTCGTCAGGCGGCCATCGACGTGGCAGGTGTCGAGTGGCGCATCAACGCCATCCTGGATCCGGGCGCCCAGCCCGACGCCAACAAGCCGGTCGTGCGGCACTCGTCCACCGCCGCTCCCGAGCCGGTGGCCCCGTCGCAGGCCCCCACATCGCCGCCCGCGTGGGCAGCCGGTGGGGATGACTCAGCTGTGGAGACGCCCGACTCACCGCCGGCCTGGGCTGGCCCGACGAGCCCAGAGGCACCCAGTGCCCCGGACACCTCGGCCAACGCCGCCCCCTCCGAGTCGACCGGGCTCAACGCCGCCCGGGCGGCGCTGGTGAGATCGCGTGAAACCGGCTCGGAGGCGGGAGCGGTGGTTGATCCGCGAGTGCTTGCCGACGCGGCTGCAGACCCGGACGACCCGGCGCCCGATACCCAGGGCCTCGACAGCACTGCCCTGCTGCAACAGGCACTCGGCGCGAAGATCGTCGACGAGATCAATCACACGTGACCACACGACCCAGACCACGGGAGTACGCATGAGCCAGAACCCCTTCGACGCCCTCGGTAGCGGCGGATTCGACATGGATGCGCTGCTGCAGCAGGCCCAGCAGATGCAGGAACAGTTGCAGAACGCTCAGGCGCAGTTGATGGAACAGACGGTGGAGGGCACCGTGGCCGGCGGAGCCATCACGGTGAGCGTCAACGGCGTAGGTGAGTTGATGTCGGTGAACATCGCGGCCGGCCAGTTCGACGGCACCGACTCCGACGACCTTGCCGACCTCGGTGACATGGTCGTGGCGGCCTACCGCGACGCCAAGGCGAAGGCGGAAGCGATGGCGAGCCAGGCCATGGGTCCGCTCGCGGGTGGTCTCGAAGGTCTTGGCGGCCTCGGAGGTTCGGCTGGTCCTGACACCGCGGGCGGGTCGCCCAGCGCCTCGCTCGGCTTCTAGGGTCCGCGTTGTACGAAGGCATCGTCCAGGACCTCATCGATGAACTGGGCCGACTACCCGGCATCGGTCCCAAGAGCGCCCAGCGGATCGCGTTCCACCTGCTCCAGGCCGAGCCTGCCGACGTACGACGCCTGGCTGACGTGCTGATCGAGGTCAAGGACAAGGTGCGGTTCTGCTCGATCTGTTTCAACGTCTCCCAGGACGAGCAGTGCCGGATCTGTCGCGACCCGCGACGTGACCCGTCCGCGCTGTGCGTGGTGGAGGAATACAAGGACGTCGTCGCCATCGAGCGCACCCGTGAGTTCCGCGGGCGCTATCACGTGCTCGGAGGCGCGATCTCGCCGATCGACGGGATCGGACCTGACCAGTTGCGCATCCGTGAGCTGATGGTGCGGTTGGCCGACGGCGAGCTGACCGAGATCATCTTGGCGACCGATCCCAACCTCGAAGGCGAGGCCACTGCGACCTACCTCACCCGGATGTTGCGGCCGATGGGGTTGCGCGTAACGCGTTTGGCGAGTGGACTCCCTGTAGGCGGGGATCTGGAGTACGCCGACGAAGTGACCTTGGGGCGAGCGTTTGCAGGAAGGCGATCCGCAGATGAGTGACGAGCCGATGGTGACCCGTACGCCGGGTGAGGACGAGGAGTTCGCCGCACAGATAGCGGACCAGATCGAGAGTTTCCTGCTTGTCCTGCGGGCAGTGGCCCGGGAGGGCAACGGTGCCCGGGCGATCTCCCTGCTGCTCCTCGAGATCAGCCAGGTGCTGCTCGCGGGGGCTCGCCTCGGCGCGCAGCTCGACTTCCAACCGCGCGAGAAGTACCAGCCCGACGTCGGCCCCGATGCCGAGGTCGACGACATGCGGCTGCGACTCGCGCTGATGCTCGACAGCGTCGACACCTACAGCTTCGTCTTCGACCCCTACCTGCCCCAGGTGGTGGAGAGCCAGCTCTCCGACGACCTCACCTCGATCGCGGCAGACCTCGACAACGGGCTGCGTCACTACAAGCGCGGTGACGTCACCGAGGCGCTGTGGTGGTGGCAGTTCTCCTACGTCAACAACTGGGGCAACCTCGCCGGGGCCACGCTCAACGCACTGCTGACAGTGGTGGCCCACGACCGATTCGACACCGATTTCGAGGAGACCGTCGAGGCACTGACGGTCGCTCATGAGATGTTGGATTCGCCGGTCGACCCGCCCCGGTAGAATCGGGTTCGGGCAGCGGCAACGGCGCCGGGGCCCACATCTGTGACTTCAATCGAGATCGTCGAGGACCAACACCGTGGGCATTGTCGTGCAGAAGTACGGCGGCTCCTCGCTCGCGGACGCTGACGCCATCAAGCGCGTCGCGCGCCGCGTAGTGGAGACCAAGAAGGCCGGGCACGACGTCGTCGTCGCTGTCTCGGCGATGGGCGATTCGACCGATGAGCTGCTTGACCTGGCCAGCGCCGTGAGCCCGCTCCCGCCGGCCCGTGAGATGGACATGCTGCTGACAGCCGGCGAACGGATCTCGATGGCACTGGTGGCCATGGCGATCTCGGACCTCGGCTACACCGCCCGTTCCTTCACCGGCTCACAGGCCGGGGTGATCACCGACGCCGTGCACGGCAAGGCGAAGATCATCGACGTCACCCCCGGCCGCATCACCTGCGCGCTCGAGGAGGGGCACATCGTCATCGTCGCCGGCTTCCAAGGCGTCAGCGCGGACACCAAGGAGATCACCACCCTGGGCCGCGGTGGCACCGACACCACGGCCGTGGCCTTGGCAGCGGCACTCGAGGCCGATGTGTGCGAGATCTATACCGATGTCGACGGCGTCTTCACCGCCGATCCGCGGATCGTGCCCGCGGCCCGCAAGCTCGATCAGGTCTCCTACGAGGAGATGCTCGAACTGGCCGCCTGCGGTGCCAAGATCCTGCACCTGCGGTGCGTGGAGTACGGCCGCCGCTACAACATCCCGATCCACGTCCGCTCGTCGTTCAGCCAGTTCGAGGGCACCTGGGTCACCAACAACGCACGTGAGGGAGAATCCGTGGAGCAGCCCATCATCTCCGGCGTCGCGCACGATCGCAGCGAAGCCAAG
>JARICB010000052.1 GCA_029264225.1 Nocardioides sp.
CGATGTCGCGTCGGTGGCCGAGGTCGTCCTGGCCACCGACGGTGAACGGCCCTACCAGCGTGCGTTGGTGGTCAGCATCCTCAACCCCAAGGCGATCGTCTTCTTCGTCGCCTTCTTCGTGCAGTTCGTCGACCCGACCTACGCCCACCCGGCGGTGTCGTTCCTGGTCCTGGGGGTGCTGTGTCAGCTCGCCAGCGTCGCCTACCTGAGCGCGCTGATCTTCAGTGGCACCCGACTGGCCGAGGTGTTCCGGCGTCGTCGAGCGCTGTCGGCTGGCGCCACCTCGGCGGTCGGAGCCGTGTTCATCGCCTTCGCGGTCAAGTTGTCGCTGGCCAGCGGAATGTAGTCCGCATGTGACGCCTGTCACACTGATCCGCATGGAAGCCACTGGAGTCAACGAGGCCAGCCTGTCCCGACTACGCCTGTGGAACCTGGGCCTCAGCCTGCTTCACGGAGTTCAGGTCGTCGCAGTCCTCGTGTTGGCCGGCGGGTTCGCCATCACCGTCACGTCGCAGTTCCCGTCGGGGCCTCCGGGGGCGAAGTCTCCAGCGCCTGAGGCGTTGTTCGACGTCGCGATCGGGCCTGCCATTGCGGTCTTCCTGGCGCTGGCCGCGCTTGATCACCTGTTGACAGCCACGGTGTTCCGCTCTCGCTACGAGGCCGACCTACGAGCCGGGCTGAACCGCTTCCGGTGGATCGAGTACTCGTTCAGCGCCACCCTCATGCTGATCCTGATCGCCTTCTACAACGCGATCACCGGTGTCGCCGAGGTGATCCTCATCATCGGGGCCAACGTCGCGATGATTCTCTTCGGCTGGCTCCAGGAGTTGATGAACCCGCCCGGGCGCACCCACACGACGATGCTGCCGTTCTGGTTCGGCTGCGTGGCCGGTGCTGCACCCTGGGTAGCCATCATCGTCAACCTGATCGGTGCCAGTGGCGGCGAGACCAACCAAGTACCCGGCTTCGTCTACGGCATCGTCGCATCGCTGTTCGTGTTCTTCATGAGCTTCGCCCTCAACCAGTGGCTGCAATACCGCCGCATCGGTAAGTGGGCCGACTACGCCTACGGCGAGAAGGTCTACCTGGTGCTCAGCTTGGTCGCGAAGTCCGCCCTCGCCTGGCAGATCTTCGGCGGGTCGCTCGCGGGCTGATGGGTCACCCACGGTGGTGGGGATGGTCTTCAGCCCGGGTCCGTATGTGGGGAACGGGGGTGCTTTCGGGCATGGCCGGATGAAGTCCCCTGTGGGCGGCGTACCAGTCGGCATACCGGTTCGCGCCCAGCCAAGCCGTCGCACCGTGGGCGAATACGGAGAGCCCGACGGTCAAGGTCACCACGTCGAGGATCAAGGCACGTTCGGGCAGTGAGCTCTCCTCGACCAAGAGGAGCACGAACACGATCGAGGCGAGTCCTCGAGGACCGAACCAGCCCAAGAACACGACGGTAGCGGCGCGCATGCGGAGCCCCAGCAGGGCAAGCAGGACCGGCAGCATCCGCACGAGCGTGAGACTGGTCGCGGCATACACCGCAATTCTCCAGTCCAGCTCGGTCAGGGAGGGGCCAAGAAGGACGGCGCCGAACAGCAGGAAGGTCACGGCATTGAGCGCCTCGGCGGACTGCTCCGCCAATGCCGTGCTGGGTTCGGCCGCCGGACCGGCAACCAGCGCGAAGACAACTCCGGCGGTGAACGTAGCGATGAATCCGCTACCGCCCAGGGCAGTTGCGGTGGTGTAGGCCAAGAGCGCGATCGCTACGGAGCCGATCTGTTGCCACGGGACGGAGATCCAGCCCCGGGCAGCACACCGGCGCAGCACCCAGCCTCCGAAGACCGCGGCGACGACGCCACCGACGGCTCCGTAGCCGATCTCCTCCAGAACGACCACGACGGGATCGAGTTCGGCGACATCCTCGTCGGCCTCAGCGAGGGTCAGGAAGATGATGAGCAGGGGCACGCAGATGCCGTCGTTGAGTCCGCTCTCGACGTTGAGCCCCTGACGGATGCGCGAAGGGAGGCGTTGGTTGCTCACCACGGGCTGACCCAGGGCGGCGTCGGTCGGAGCAAGGATGGTTGCCAAGGCCGCGGCCGTCCACAGGCCAAGCCCGGGCAGTATCAGGAGTCCTGCCGCGGTGCCGGCCACGATCGTCAGGGGAAGTCCCAGGCCCAGCAGGCGAACAGGCACGCTGGCTTCTTGCCGAAGCCTGCCAAGGTTGATGCGGACCGCATCAGTGAAGAGCATCAAAGCAAGCGTCGCCTCGGCGAAGTGCCGCACGTACGGTGCGGAGGCACTGAGGTCGACGACGTCCATAGCCGTGCTGCTGACGAGCAGGCCGAGGGTGACGAACAGCATCGCTTGGGTAAGCGGCGAGGACCGCAGACGGCCTGAAACACCGGCGTAGGCGATGAGCACCACGGCAAGCGCCGGCAGTATCCATTCATCCATGTGAACGGTCCGCGAGGCGCCTCATCAGTTGACGCCGTGGTCGTCGCACGGAGGTGCGATGTCAAGGCCGACCGCGGACTTCTCGGCCTCGATCAGGCGCAGCGTGCGTTCCATGGCTGTGGGGTGTAGCCGTCCTACCCCATCCCCGTACGGATGGTTGAAGAAGACCAGCAGCAGAATCAGGACGCTCATCATGAGGGTCACGCTGCCCATCAGCACGCCTTGCGTCACGGCCCCTTCGGCGGGGTCGGCGAAGAACAGCATGTAGACGGTGATGACGCCCGCGAGTAGGAACAGAGCGAACCAGAGGGGAGCGGGGACGATTCCCTCAGCACCGTGGACGCGGGCGAGGCGCGACTGTTCACGTTGACTGGTCTGGTCCATCCAACGGTCATAGGCCGACTGCTCGGTGTCCGTCTTGGGCTGCACCGAGGAGATCGTCTTGAACATCTCCACCCCCCATGGATTGATCGCATCCCCCAACGTGCCGTCGCTCATCGCCTGTGCCTCCGGCCCGACGACCGTGCGGGCGTAACACACCAGTTCGCCCGTAAGTTCTCCGCTCACATCACTGGGCAGGAGTTGCGCCGTGGAGACCTGTTGAAGCGTGAGGGTGGCCTCGTTCTCCGCACCGACGCGCGACTCGTCGTAGGAGGAGAAACCTAGGAAGATGATGAAGCCAAGGAGGAGGGAGAACCCCGTTGCCAGGGCCCCGAAGACCCCGGAGGCGCGGTCACCATCGGTGAAGTAGCTGCCCTCGGGGGCCGAACGGCGAACCATCAGCATGGCGGCGACGGCCAGCGATGCCACCGCCGCGACGACCAACGCGCTCCAGACGAGATTCACGAAGCAAGACCTCCACACTCACAGGACGGGCAGCCCTCCTGGAAATGGTGGGCCCGTGGCGTGGCCGTGCCATCACCCCCGACGGATGACCTCTGACCTAGCGCCCGTGGCCTCGATGGCACGGCCTCAGCAAAATCTCACGGTGCGTGAGGTTAGGTTGGGGTCACATGAAGGCAGACTTGAGCACGGCACCGCCCCCTGCGCCCGAACCGACGGTGCGTGCCGCGTTCCGTTCGTCGGTCCTGTTACGTACCGAGGTGCTGGCGGGACTGGTGGTGGCCCTGGCCCTGATTCCCGAGGCGATCTCGTTCTCGATCATCGCCGGTGTCGACCCGAGAGTCGGGCTCTTCGCCTCGTTCACGATGGCGGTGGCGATCTCCTTCCTCGGCGGCCGGCCGGCCATGATCTCGGCCGCCACCGGCGCGATCGCGCTCGTCATCGCACCGGTGATGCGCGAGCACGGGTACGACTACCTCATCGCGACCGTTCTGCTCGGCGGATTGATCCAGGTCGTCCTCGCGGTGCTGGGCGTGGCGAGGCTGATGCGGTTCATTCCGCGCTCGGTCATGGTCGGCTTCGTCAACGCGCTCGCCATCCTCATCTTTGAGGCCCAGATCGTGCACATGCTCGATGTCCCCTGGGCGGTCTACCCGATGATCGCCGTGGCGATCGCCGTCATTGTCGGCTTCCCGCGTGTCAACAAGGTGATCCCGGCCCCTCTGGTCGCCATCGTTGCTCTGACGGCCTTCACGATCGTCGCGGCGGTCACGGTGCCGAACGTCGGCGACCAGGGCCAACTGCCCGACAGCCTGCCGACCTGGTTCCTGCCCGACGTGCCGTTCACCCTGGAGACCCTGGAGATCATCGCCCCCTACGCGCTGGCCATGGCCGTCGTCGGCATCCTCGAGTCGCTGTTGACAGCCAAACTCGTCGATGACATCACCGACACCCACTCCGACAAGACCCGCGAGGCCTGGGGCCAAGGTGTCGCGAACGTCGTGACGGGACTGTTCGGCGGGATGGGCGGTTGCGCCATGATCGGTCAGACGATGATCAACGTGAAGGTCTCCGGGGCCAGGACCCGGATCTCCACCTTCCTCGCCGGCGTCTCCCTGCTGATCCTGGTGGTCGGCTTCGGTGATGTGGTTGCCCTCATCCCCATGGCCGCCCTGGTGGCCGTGATGGTCATGGTCTCCGTTGGCACCTTCGACTGGCACAGCATCCGACCTGCCACGCTGCGCCGGATGCCCAAGTCCGAGACCGCGGTCATGATCTCCACCGTGGCCGTGACGGTCGCCACGCACAACCTCGCGATCGGCGTCATCGTCGGCGTCCTGGTCGCCATGACGCTGTTCGCTCGTCGCGTTGCCCATCTGAGCGAAACCCATCGCGAACTCGTCGAGGACGAACAGGGAGCGACGGCGATCTATCGAGTGACGGGGGAGTTGTTCTTCGCATCGAGCAATGACCTGTATACCCAGTTCGAGTATGCGGAGGACCCCGCTCGCATCGTCATCGACCTGTCGCACGCGCATATCTGGGATGCCTCCACCGTCGCCGCGCTCGATGCCATCACCACCAAGTACGAGCGCAAGGGCAAGACCGTCGAGATCACCGGTCTCGACGCGGCCAGCGCCGCCCGACACGGCCGGCTGAGCGGCGAGCTCCCGTCACACTGACAGGGAGCGCGAAGCCTCAGACCTCGGCGTGCTCGGGCTGGTGCAGGACCGGGGGATCGGTCAGTCGACCCTGACGCCGGAGTCGGTAGACGAGGATGCCGCAGACGACGGCGCCCGTCGTGCCGAGAGCGAGGTCACTCAGGGTGTCAGCGTAGGCATAGGTGCGCTCGGAACTGCCGCTGATGAAGGCGTAGAACTCGGCCAGCTCCCAGGCGATCGCCGAGGTGGCGCCGAACGCGAGGGCGCGTTCGACCGTACGAATCAACCCGCTCTCGCGAGGCAGCGTCAGCAGGATGATGGCGGCCGCGAGCAGGCCGGTGTTCATGAAGTGCATCCAGTCGTCGAACCAGACCACGGTGTCGTAGAGGTCCATCCGGTTGCCGAGGATGTCGGTAAAGCAGGTGATGGTGATCAGCAGGTCGGGCAGCCAGGGAAAGGACATGCGTTCGCGCCACAGCGTCCACCACAGCAGCGGCACGGTGAAGGAGGCGAGGGGGTAACCGATCGCACGCAACCCGCCGGCCTTGTCACGCAGGTTGGCCTGATCGGGATACAACAACGCCAGAGCGAGGAGCAGGACCAGCAGAGACTTCGCTGCCACATTCGCGGTCTTCGCGAGGGCCGGTGTCACCGGAGGTGCCATCACTGCCTCAGTCACGAACTGCTCCACAGGGTCATTGCCCTCGACAGTCCGTCAAGCGCAGGGAGACCCTACTGCCTCATCGAGGAGATAGCCCGTCCTCGCGACCTCCGGGTAGTGCCTCAGCCCTCGTTGCGCAGCCGCGGCTCGGTGCGATTGGCCGGGCGCAGCCCGCGTTTGTCGGCATAGAAGGCTCGGATGCGGTCCATGTCGGCAGCGATGTCACCGGTAGGGGGGAAGGTCTCTCCAACCCCGACCGTGCGGGATGGCCCGTCGATGAACGCCAGAGTGATCGGTAGTCCGGTCTGTTGGGCGAGTCGGTAGAAGCCCGACTTCCAGTGGTCGCTCCTGCTGCGAGTGCCTTCGGCCGCGATGGTGAGGAGGAACTCCTCGGAGGTCTCGATCTGGGCCACGAGGTTCTTGATGTCGACCGTCGGGTTGGCCCGGTCGATCGAGACGCCACCGGTAACTCGCATGATCGGTGCGAGGGGACCCTTGAAGAACTCCTGCTTGATCATCAGCCGCACCCGACGACCTTGGCTCCACGCCAGCAGCAGGGAGAAGAACCAATCCCAGTTGGAGGTGTGGGGAGCCCCGACCACGATGCCGTGTGAGGGCAACCGGCCCTCGGTCCGCCACCGCAGCAGGCGCAGTACGACGCGGGCGATGACAGGGCGGATCACCATTCTGGCCATGCGCGCAGGGTACGGGTGGCCTCCGCGCGAAATGCAGTCGGACCTGGCGGATACGATCGCGGGGTCAGCAGCAGCTGCCCGATCCCCAACCTCCCCAGGAGACGCAGTGTCCGACATCTTGGTCATCCGCACCAACGCTGGTCAGCGTGAGGAGCAGACCCTGACGGCGGGTACCAAGGCCTGGGAGCTCTTTCGTGAGCAGCCGGACGTCGTCGCCGCCCGCTTGGGCGCAGACCTGGTGGATCTCGCCTACGAACTGCAGGACGGAGACGAGGTCGAGGGGGTGCTGATCGACAGCGCCGATGGCCGCGACATCCTGCGCCACTCGACCGCACACGTCATGGCCCAGGCAGTCCAGCAGCTCTTCCCGGCGGCCAAGCTCGGCATCGGTCCGCCGATCGAGAACGGTTTCTACTACGACTTCGACGTCGAGACCCCGTTCAATCCCGAGGACCTGGTCAAGATCGAGTCGGCGATGCGCAAGATCATCAAGGAGAACCAGCGCTTCGAGCGGCGAGTCACTACCGATGCCGATGCCATCAACGAACTCCAGGACGAGCCCTACAAGCTCGAGCTGATCGGCCTCAAAGGCGGCGCGGGCGCCGACGACACCGAAGGCGCCAGCGTCGAGGTAGGCGGGGCCGAGCTGACCATCTACGACAACATCGGTCGCAACGGTGAAGCCAAGTGGTCCGACCTGTGTCGTGGCCCGCACCTGCCTACGACCAAGCGCATCCCGGCCTTCAAACTGATGCGTTCCGCCGCGGCCTACTGGCGTGGTGATGAGAAGAACAAGCAGCTCCAGCGCATCTACGGCACCGCCTGGGAGACCAAGGAAGCCCTCGACGAGCACCTGCACCGGATCGAGGAGGCCGAGCGTCGCGACCACCGCAAGCTGGGCCGCGAGCTCGACCTGTTCAGCTTCCCCGACGAGATCGGCTCCGGCCTCGCCGTCTTCCACCCCAAGGGTGGGGTGATCAAGCGCGTCATGGAGGACTACGTCCGCCAGCGCCACATCGAGGAGGGGTTCGACTATGTCGGCACCCCCCACATCGCCAAGGAGGGGCTCTTCCACACCTCCGGACACCTGCCCTACTACAAGGACACGATGTTCCCGCCGATGGAGTTCGAGGGGTCGGACTACTACCTCAAGGCGATGAACTGCCCGATGCACAACTTGATCTTCCGCTCGCGCGGAAGGTCCTACCGGGAGCTGCCGCTGCGGCTCTTCGAATTCGGCAGCGTCTACCGCTACGAGAAGTCCGGCGTGGTGCACGGTCTGACCCGCGTCCGGGGTCTGACCCAGGACGACAGCCACTCCTATGTGACCCCGGAGCAGGCGCCGGCCGAGATCGAGCATCTGCTCGATTTCGTCCTGGGGCTGTTGCGCGACTTCGGCATCGACGACTTCTATCTCGAGCTCTCGACTCGGGACGACTCGAAACCCGACAAGTTCGTCGGCAGCGAGCAGGAGTGGGCGGTCGCGACCAAGGTGCTGGAGGACGTCGCTATCGCCTCGGGTCTGGAGCTCGTCGCCGACCCGGGAGGTGCAGCGTTCTACGGCCCGAAGATCTCGGTCCAGGCCCGCGACGCGATCGGTCGCACCTGGCAGATGTCGACCATCCAGTACGACTTCAACCAGCCCAAGGGCTTCGAGCTCGAATATGTCGCCTCCGACGGCTCTCGCCAGCAGCCGGTGATGATCCACTCCGCCAAGTTCGGCTCCCTGGAGCGGTTCTTCGGCGTCCTGATCGAGCACTACGCCGGAGCGTTCCCGCCGTGGCTCGCGCCCGTCCAGGTGCAGGGCATCCCGATCGCGGAGCGGCACAACGACTATCTCTTCGACGTAGCCCGCCAGATGAAGAGCGCCGGCCTGCGGATGGAGGTCGACTACTCCGACGACCGGATGCAGAAGAAGATCCGCAACGCGCAACTGCAGAAGGTGCCGTTCATGATGATCGCCGGCGACGACGACATCGAGAAGGGTGCGGTGTCCTTCCGCTACCGCGACGGACGCCAGGACAACGGAGTGCCGATCGAAGAGGCCCTCGAGCGCGTGGCGTCGGCTGTCGCGGCCCGCGAGCAGGTCTGAGGTGGACCACGGCCAGGACGGTGCGGGGGAACCCGACCGGCTGACCCGGCTGTGGACGCCCTGCCGGATGGCCTACATCCGCGGCGAGCTTCCCTCCTCGCCCGAGCAGTCCGACGGCTGTCCGTTCTGCCGTATTCCGTCCCTGGACGACGATGCGGGGCTGGTCGTGCATCGTGGAGAGGCGGCCTACGTCGTGCTCAACCTGCACCCCTACAACCCCGGCCACCTGATGGTGCTGCCCTACCGGCACGTCGCCGACCTGGAAGACCTCACCCCGGACGAATCCGCCGAGGTGATGTCACTGACCCAGCAGGCTGTCCGCACCCTACGCACGGTCAGCACACCCGAGGCCTTCAACGTCGGCCTCAACCTCGGCCGGGTGGCGGGCGGCTCACTGGCCGACCACCTGCACCAGCACATCGTTCCCCGCTGGGCAGGAGACGCCAACTTCATCACCGTCATCGGTGGGACCAAGGTGCTGCCGCAACTGCTGGGGGACACGCGAGCACTGCTGGCCTCGGCCTGGGGCTGAACCAGCGCCCGGGTCGAGGCTGCGGTCCACTAGCGTGCCGCTGTGGAAGATGACCAACTGGCGCTCGACCTCGTCCGGGTTGCCGGCGCGCTTGCCGCCTCGATGCGACGCGACGGGCTGGCCGCCGAGACCAAGACCCACGTCTCCGACATCGTGACCGCAGCCGACCGGGCTGCGGAGGCGTACGTCGTGGCGACCCTGCGCCGAGAACGTCCCGACGACTCGATCCTCGGGGAGGAAGGCGCCAACTACGAAGGGAGCAGCGGTCGAACGTGGGTGATCGACCCGGTCGATGGCACCTACAACTTCCACCGCGGCTTGGACTGGTGGTGCAGTGCCGTGGCCTTGGCCGACGCCGACGGCGTACTCCTGGGCGCCGTGCACCAGCCCGCGACGGGGGAGAGCTTCCTTGGTGGGCCCGGGGTCGCGAGCACCCGCAACGGCGAACCGTTGCCGCCGCTGGTGGATCGCCCTCTGCGCGACTCGTGCGCTACTACCTACCTGCACCCGCCGTTCTACGACGGCGAGATCGGCGCGGCCTTCACCCGAGCAGTCAAGGGCGTAGCCACCCTGCGGATGATGGGATCGGGCACCATGGATGCGATGGCGATCGCCCAGGGCCACAGCGATGTGCTCTTCCAGCACTCGGTGCCCGACTGGGACCGGATGCCGGGTGCCGCCATCCTCCGTGGTGTGGGCGGCGAGGCCCGGGTAGTGCCGGCTGCGGGCGTTGACTGGTATGTGGCAGGAGTCCCCAGCGCGGTCGCGGAAGTCTGCGATCGGCTGACGGGCCGGTAACCTCGCCG
>JARICB010000065.1 GCA_029264225.1 Nocardioides sp.
ATGCCGGTCAGCAGCAGCGCCCAGGTGATCGCCTCGGCAGTGGCCAGCGCGCGAAACAGCCGGCGCGGACTGATGCTGCTCATGCGAACGCAGCAGCGGCGAGCGAGGTGAAGAAGCCGAGCCCGTCGGTGCCCGGGCCGCAGAGGTCCTCGACCGCGTGCTCGGGGTGTGGCATCAGGCCGACGATGTTGCCGCGCTCGTTGCTGATGCCGGCGATGTCGCGCAACGAACCGTTGGGATTGTCACCGACGTAGCGGGCCACGACCCGACCTTCACCCTCGAGTCGGTCGAGGGTGGCTTCGTCGGCGATGTAGCCGCCTTCACCGTTCTTGAGGACGACGGTGATCTCGGCGTTGGCTTCATAGGCGGCGGTCCACGGGGTGTCGACCCGCTCGATCCGCAGGCGCTGGTCGCGGCAGGCGAACTTGCGGTGATCGTTGCGGATCAGGGCACCGGGCAGCAGGTGCGACTCGCACAGGATCTGGAAGCCGTTGCAGATGCCCAGCACCGGCATCCCCTTGCCGGCTGCCTCGATCACTTCGGTCATGACCGGCGCGAAGCGGGAGATGGCGCCGCAGCGCAGGTAGTCGCCGTACGAAAAACCACCGGGCAGCACGACCGCATCGACGCCCTTGAGGTCGTGGTCGCCGTGCCACAGCGCGACCGCCTCGTGGCCGCCGAACTTCACTGCCCGCCGAGCATCGACGTCGTCGAGGGAGCCGGGGAACGTAACGACGCCGACCTTCATCGGGCGGCCTCGGCGACGGTGTGGTCGACGAGCCGGACCTCGAAGTCTTCGATCACCGGATTGGACAGCAGCGTCTCGGCCATCTGGCGGACCTCGGCGAGGGACGCGTCCGTGGCGTCGCCCTCGATCTCGACCTCGAAACGCTTCCCCTGACGTACGTCGAGGACTCCGTCGAAGCCGAGCCGGGGCAGGGCACCGAGCACGGCCTTGCCCTGCGGGTCGAGAATCTCGGGCTTGGGCATCACGTCGACGACGTAGCGGGCCACCGGTTAGCTCCTAGCGTGGGGGTCAGTCAGCAGCGTCAGCCTATCGGCGGACGTGAAGCCGTGCCGACGCAGTCACGCTCAGCGGACCGAACAGCCGATGTCAGGGGCTGCGGTTGGTCCCGCGCAGGGCCACGATCACCAGCGCAACACCGAGCCCGGCCAGGATCGGGCCGATCTTGGCCCAGGTCTCGACACCCGTCATCGGACTCCCGTCTAGGTAGCCGAGGCCCTGGAATGTCCAGACTGCGCCGGTGATCACCATCAGGCCACCGAGGATGACGAGGACTGGTTTCACGGGGTCAGCTCAGCTCGCGCTTGAGGATCTTGCCGGTGGCAGTCATCGGCAGCGCGTCGACGAACTCCACGATCCGGGGGTACTTGTAGGCGGCCATCTGCTCCTTGCCCCACGCCACCAACTCCGCCTCGGTCAACTCAGTGCCCTTGTTGCGGATGATGACGGCCTTGATCTCCTCGCCATGTCCCTCGTCGGGGACACCGATCACGGCAGCCAGGCTGACGCCCGGATGGGTCAGCAGCACTTCCTCGATCTCGCGGGGGTAGACGTTGTAGCCACCGCGGATGATCATGTCCTTGCTGCGGTCGACGATGTAGTAGTAACCATCGTCGTCCTTGCGGCCCAGGTCACCGGTGCGGAACCAGCCGTCATGGATGGTCGCCTCTGTTGCCTCCGGTCGGTTGTAGTAGCCCTTCATGACGTTGGGGCCCTTGATCGCAATCTCGCCGATCTCACCGTCGACGTCGTCCCACTCGCCCGGCTCGGAGTTGATCAGCCGCATCTCCACCCCGGAGATCGGCCTACCGATCGAGCCGACCCGTACCGCTTCACCGGGCGGGGAGAAGCTGGCGACCGGAGACGTCTCGGAAAGTCCGTAGCCCTCCAGGATCACCACGCCGAACCGCTTCTCGAACTCCTTGTGCACCTCGACGGGCAGGGCGGATCCCCCCGCAGCCGCGACCCGCAGGATCTTGGCCAGCGACTTGACGTCGACGCCGGAGTCGTCGAGCGCCCCGAGCAGCCCCCAGTACATCGTCGGCACACCGGCGAAGAACGTCACCTTCTCCTTGGCCATGAGCGCGAGCGCCGCGTCGGCCTCGAACCGGGGCAGCATCACGATGGTGCCGCCGTAGGCGAAGGCGCCGTTCATGATCACGGTCTGGCCGAAGGAGTGGAACAGCGGCAGCACGCACAGGTAGGTGTCGGGCCGATCGGCATCGGCGCCGAACAACTCCGCGCCGATGAGGGCGTTGGAGAGCATGTTGCGGTGCCGCAGTTCGGCGCCCTTCGGCTGGCCGGTCGTGCCCGAGGTGTAGAGGATCACGGCCGTGTCGTCGTCACTGATCTGCACCGTGTCGAAGGTCGGCGCCTGACCAGCCAGCCCCTGACCCAACGTCTCGGTGCCCTCGATCGGCGAGGGAGCAGCCGGGTCGGCGGTGATCATGAAGAAGTGTTCGCTGGTCTCGGTCTGCTCGAAGCCGGCGTAGCCCTCCGTGCCGATGGGGAGCTCGTTGCTGCCCTGGAAGCAGAAGTAGGCCTTCGCGTCGGAGTCCTCGAGGTGGTAGGCCACCTCCCGGCCCTTGAGCAGCACGTTGAGCGGTACGACGAT
>JARICB010000066.1 GCA_029264225.1 Nocardioides sp.
ATCTGGGAGTCGATGAAGCCTGGAGGCAAGGACGACGGCGGCGACTCGGGACCACAGGCGTGACGGGGCGGCCTGACGCCGTTCCCCTCTCACCCGCGTGGCCCGATCGCGCGGCCTGGGGCACAGCCCCGTCCCTGCGTGCCTGGCAGCAGTCCGCCATGGATCTCTACGCCGCCAGTTCGCCTCGCGACTTCCTGACGGTGGCGACCCCGGGGGCGGGTAAGACCACCTTCGCGCTGTCGGTGGCCGCGGAGCTCCTCGGTCGGCGGATCATCGACCGGATCACCGTCGTGGCGCCCACCGAGCACCTCAAGACGCAATGGGCCGAGGCAGCTGCTCGCGCCGGCATCCCGATCGACCCGACCTATTCGGCCGGGTCGGGGAAGACCTCCCAGGACTTCGTCGGCATCGCTCTGACCTATGCAGGGGTGGCGGTCAATCCGCTGGCCATGCGCATCCGCACGGAGCGGTTCAAGACACTGGTGATCCTCGACGAGGTGCACCACGCCGGCGACGCCATGTCGTGGGGTGAGGGCATCCGCGAGGCGTTCGAGCCGGCGACGCGACGGTTGGCTCTGACCGGCACCCCGTTCCGTTCCGACATCAACCCGATTCCTTTCGTCACCTACGCGCCCGGCCCCGACGGCATCCCGCGCTCGGTCGCCGACTTCACCTACGGCTACGCCCACGCGTTGGCCGATCACGTCGTGCGACCCGTGCTGTTCATGGCCTACTCGGGGGAGATGACGTGGCGCACCCGCGCCGGGGACGAGGTCGCCGCGCGGTTGGGCGAGCCGCTCACCAAGGACATGCACGCCCAGGCACTCCGCACCGCGCTCGACCCTGCCGGGTCGTGGATGCCGGCGGTGCTCGCCGCGGCCGACCGACGCCTGTCCGAAGTGCGCCGCCATATGCCCGACGCCGGGGGACTGGTGATCGCCTCCGACCAGGAGAGCGCGCGCGCCTACGCCGCACTGCTGCGCAAGATCAGTGGCGAGGCGCCGGTCGTCGTGCTCTCCGATGAGAAGGCGGCCTCGAAGAAGATCGGTCAGTTCGGTGAGTCGGACAAGCGTTGGATGGTCGCGGTTCGGATGGTCTCCGAAGGTGTCGACGTGCCCCGGTTGGCCGTCGGTGTGTGGGCGACCCGGATTGCCACGCCACTGTTCTTCGCCCAGGCCGTCGGTCGCTTCGTGCGGGCCCGCTCCCGCGGTGAGACCGCGTCAGTGTTCCTGCCGTCGGTGCCGCACCTGCTGGGCTTCGCCTCGGAGATGGAGGTCGAACGCGATCACGTCCTCGGTCGCACGATCACCGATGAAGGCGACATCTTCGCCGCCGAGAACGATCTGTTGGCGGCCGCCCAAGCGGGCGAATCGGCCTCCTCGGAGTTGGAGTTCTCGTTCGAGGCACTCGGCTCGACCGCCTCCTTCGACCGCGTCCTCTACGACGGAGGAGAGTTCGGCCACTCCGGCGAGGTCTCGGTCGGCTCGGAGGAGGAGATGGACTTCCTCGGCATCCCCGGTCTGCTCGAGGCCGACCAGGTGCGCGAGCTCCTGCATTCGCGCACCAGCGAGCGGGCCAAACGACAGAAGGCCGCTGCCCGCGAGGCCGATACGGTGGCCGAGGTGAGCACGCACGAGCAACTCGCCGTACTGCGGCGCGAGCTCAACGGCCTGGTCGCTTCCTGGCACCACCGCACTGGCCAGGCCCACGGCATTACCCACGCGGCCCTGCGCAAGGAGTGTGGCGGGCCGCCTTCGGCGGTGGCCACCGCCGAGCAGTTGCATGCCCGGATCAACCGCGTCCGTGAGTGGGCGGTCAAGAAGACGTCCTGAGGGCGTTGTCTACGCACAGGACCGCCGCCCCACGGTGTGGGGCGGCGGCCTATGCGATGGTGGGGTGAGGTTCAGCGCTCGCAGTTGCGACGACGCTCGACGGAGTTGCACCGGTCGAAGCCGGTTCCGCCGTTGGCCCGATCGAAGCCCTGTCCTCCGACCAGCACGTCGTTGCCGGCGTTGCCGAGCAGCCGGTCGTTGCCCTTGTCTCCCTGGACGCGGTCGTTGCCTTCGTTGCCGGCGAGCTGGTCGTTGCCCTGGCCCCCGCGCACCTTGTCGTTGCCGGTGTTGCCCCGGAGTCGATCGTTGCCGTCGCCACCGAAGATGACGTCGTCACCGGCCATGGCGTCGATCGTGTCGTCGCCCTTGTTGCCGAACAACCGGTCGTTGCCGGGGGTGCCGGTGATGTGGTCGTTGTCCTTGCCGCCGCGCGCGACCATCTTGGTG
This sequence comes from Nocardioides sp., assembly GCA_029264225.1. Classification (GTDB taxonomy): domain Bacteria; phylum Actinomycetota; class Actinomycetes; order Propionibacteriales; family Nocardioidaceae; genus Nocardioides. Next base: position 2,280 of record JARICB010000066.1, read on the forward strand.
GTGGCGCAGTTGAGGACCGGCGCGTTCTCGATGTCGACGCCGTAGCCGATGGTGTCGGCTCCGGCCCGGCCCACGGCCCGAAGATCGCAGCCCTGGAGGTTGAGGACGTTGGCGGTCTGCGTGCCCTTGACCGTGATCGAGGAGGTCACGGCGTCAACGTTCTCGAAACCCTTGACGCTCTGGTCGGGGCTCACATCGGGTTCGCCCGTCTCGAACTGGCCGCTGTAGAGATCCAGCAGCATCTCGCCGTAGTTGTAGGCGACCTGGAACAGATCGGTACCGTCCCCACCGATCCAGGTGGAGCCGTCCACGACGTGGGAGCGGATGGTGACGGTGTCGTCGCCACCGGCCATGTCGACGGCAACCTTCGTCGGCGTCGCTCCAGCGGCGGGATCGCGAAGTACGAAGGTCTCGGCGGCGTTGGTGCCGGTGAAGGCGACGGAGGTGGCTGTCGAATCAACGACGTAGTCCGTCACGCTGCCGCTCCACTGCAGGGCCAGCGCGCCCGCTCGGTCCAGTTTCCCGGTGACGGCGTTGATGGCGACGACGCCACCGTCGCTGTCTGTCAGCGTGTTGGCGCCCTCGCCGAGGTCGACCTTGCCGTCCGGGGTCTGGGTGCCATGCCAATTGAGCAGGTCGGCACCGAGGCCGAGGTTGATCTTGTCGCCGTTGGGCTGACCGGCGGTGCCGCTGGTGACCTGGTCGGTGCCGGGCCCGCCTGCGTAGGTGTTCTTGCCGGCGCCGAGCGCGGTCTTCACGGTGGTGCCCGCAGCGAGCCCCGTCGTGTCGACGGAGTCGTCGCCGTCGCCGGCGTCGATGGTGGTCACGGTTGTCGCGGTGCCGGGCGCGACGCAGATCGTGTCGTCGCCGCCAAGTGCAGTGACGCTCGCCCCCAGGCTGGCCACGATGACATCGTTGCCGGGAGTGCCGGTCACGGTGGCCATGCCGGTGCCGTCGATGGTGACTGTCTTGCCCTGGCAGGTGGTGGCGGCGGCCGCTTGCGCGCCGGGCGCGATGAGCAAGGCCGCTGCTAGCAGCGCCGTTGTCCCGCTGGCGGCGACTGAACGG
>JARICB010000108.1 GCA_029264225.1 Nocardioides sp.
GATCATCAACGAGTCGTCGTCGAGCTCGGGTGGCAGGCCGGCCTCCTCGAGGCCGTCGATGATCGCGCAGGCTGCCGCGGCCTTGCCGTCACGCAGTTGACCTTCGGTGAATCGTCGGAACTCCGAGGCTGCTTCCTCGTCCTCGAGGTAGGCGCTCGGAAAGAACCGTTGCAGCACCGGGTCCTCGGGGGCGCTGGTCGGACCCGAGAAGTCCATCATCGCCTCGAACGGGTCGCGTGACTCATCGGGCACGGCGCTCTCATTGCGGAGCAACTCGACGATCTGCGCGGCGAGCGAGCGGAGCAGGTCGGCCTCGAAGCCGCTGAAGTTGGCGATGATCAGGCGACTCCTGCGGTGGCGGGTAAAGGCCCCCACGTCAGCTCGCCTTCTCCATGGTCGCCCACAGTCCGTATTCGTGCATGGCCTGCACGTCGCGCTCCATCTCCTCGCGGCTGCCCGTCGAGACCACGGACCGCCCGTCGTTGTGGACCTTCATCATCAGCTTGGTGGCCACCTTCTCGTCGTAGCCGAAGTACTTGCGGAAGACGTAGGTGACGTAGGACATCAGGTTGACCGGGTCGTTCCACACGATGGTCACCCATGGCTTGGCCAAAAAGGTGATCTCGTCGGGAGTCACGGTCGGTTCGACCTCGACAGGGCTTGCGGTGGACACGTCGTCATCGTGGCACAGACACGCGAACAGATCTCGTTGCCGTCGAGCTGGACTGGTCACTTGGAGGTGTCTGCGCGACCCTCAGGAGACCTCCGAGTGCCCACTCTCAGGCAGTCGCAACCGCCGGCGAAGCCGTTCGATGCCGGCGGGGGTGAACAGCGACTCCTTCAGCAACGCGTGCCAGGCCCGGATTCGCGCCGGGTCATGCGGTCGACCCAGCGCCTGGTCGGCATCAGCCAGGATGCGCACGCCCTGGTGCAGCACGTCTTCGCGGGTGTAGCCGCGGCGTACCCAGTCATGGCGTCCGAGCCGGCGCTCGCGCTGGTGATCCTTGCGAAGCTGCGGCCGGGTGAGGTGATCGGCGCCGTCGTATTCGTGCAGGTCGCGGGTGCCTACCAACCAGAGGTCGCCGCGGGCGAGGAACCGACCGTGCTCGTCGTGCACCTCGTGCTGGGGTCGCACGTCGACCTCGCACACCTCATGCAGCCGGCGCATCAAGGTTTCGAAGATCGACTCGCTCAAGGGATGCGCCGCCTCGCAGGCCGCACCGAGTCGGCGCGCGCCGCGGGTGCGGGCCGGCAGCCCCGCGCGGAGACCGGCGACCGAGAGGTGTCCAGCGTGCAACGCCGCATCGACCAGGCAGGTCAGGTCGAGTTCCTCCAGGTCTCGCGCACAGGCGAGGAGAGCACGGACCGGGTCGTCCACCCACACACCGTGACGTTGCCAGGGTCGGATCGTGGAGCGCCGGATCGCCACCAGGCCGACGCGACGGATGCGAGCCTGCGCAGGTACGGCGACGAACACCGGCAGTCCCTCAGGCAGCGGCGGTAACCACCAGTGATGCAGTCGCGCCGCAGTCAGATGGGTGAACGCCGACCCTTCAGGGAGCACCGCCTGCCAGGCCAGCAACTCGGCGAGGAACCGGTCGTGAGCGTCGACGTGGCGGCGTACTCCCCTGGTCACGGCAACCCAATCGCTGCTGACCCACTGGCCACGGGTGGTCAGCAGAATGGGCTCGACCTCCGGCATCCGACCAGCCTCGACGGCTCCGCCTGGCCCGGCAACCGCGAGTCTGTCGGCCTGTGGACAAGGGGTACGTCGAGTGGTCACTGGGAGGGGTCCGAGGGGGCGCATCCGACCTCCGAGTGACCACTCTCGGGTGTGGTTCACCCGCGGTGGGCGTCGGGACTAGCCTCGCGGACATGTCCGACCTCGTGACCGACCTTGCCGACGGTGTGCTCACCCTGCGCTTCAACCGGCCGGAGGTGCTGAACGCCCTGTCCGCCGAGATGTCGCTCGGGCTCTCGAGTGCTCTGGAGGATGCGGTCAGCCGCGACGAGGTGAGAGCCGTCGTGATCACAGGCTCGGACGGATCGTTCAGCACCGGTGCCGACATCAGCGGCACCGATGCCCACGAACGCTTCGACGTGCGGGCATTGGATGCCGCCAACCGGATGGTGCGCGCCATCGTGCAACTGGACAAACCCGTGCTGGCCGGTGTCAACGGCATTGCCGCCGGCGTCGGTACCAGTATCGCCCTCGCCGCCGACATCATCGTGGCGAGCGAGTCGGCCGCGTTCCTGCTCGCGTTCTCCCGGGTCGGGCTGATGCCCGACGGCGGAGCGACGGCCACGATCGCCGCCAGCGTCGGCCGGGCGCGAGCCATGCGCATGGCGCTGTTGGCCGAGCCGCTGACCGGGACCGAGGCGTTCGAAACCGGGCTGGTCACCCATCTGGTGCCCGACGCCGAGTTCGACGACCGAGTCGCCCAGCTGGCACGTCGACTCGCCAACGGGGCGCCGTTGGCCTTCGCCGCGACGAAGAAGGCCATCAACGCAGCGACGCTCCCCCATCTCGACGGCGCACTCGAACGCGAGCGCACCGGCCAGTCGGTCCTCCTGCGCACGGGCGACGTGGCCGAGGGTATGCGGGCGTTCTCAAAGAAGCGGCGACCACGTTTCAGCGGCGCCTGATCAGCACCACTTCTGAGCCAGGGTGGTGACGACGTTGTAGTTGCGGTTGGTGGCCACTCCGAGGACCTTCGCGACGTTGAGCGGGTCGACCTCACCCTGCTGATAGCTGGCGCCCAACAGCACGTGGGCAGCCCGACCCCGGATCACGACCCGATGCTCGCCGGTCGAGCGGGCCTCGATGGTCTTGGCCGTCTCGCCGGTGAGTGGCTGCTTGAGCAGGTAGATGTAGTGCCGGGCGAGCTCGCGTTCGGCGTACAACTCCTCCGCGTCGGCGGCGATCGCGGCGAACTCGGCCTGGGTAAAGACGATCGTCGGCACCTCGAAACCTGCGGTCTTGGCGAACGCCGCCTCCAGCGTCTGCGCCACCTTCTCCGGAGAGCGAAGACGTGAAGTGACCCGCACGTTGCCGGTGTTGAGGTAGGTCTCGACTTCACTGAAACCCGCGTCTTCGCAGGCCCCCTTGATCTCGTCCTTGGGGAAGCGTCGCTTCGCGCCGAGGTTGATTGCGCGAAGGAATGCGATGTACGTCGACATTTCCCCATCATGGCCCGCCGCGCGCACTAAGGTGACCGGCATGAATATTCGCCCCTTCGCCGTAGGCCTGTCCGCCCTCGTTCTCGCCGCGACTGTCGCCGGCTGCGCCAAGGACGACACGTCCACGACCACTGAGTCCGGCGTCAAGCTGGTCAAGGCCGGCACGCTGACCATCTGCACGCACCTGCCCTACGAGCCGTTCGAGTTCACCGAAGGCGACGAGGTGGTCGGCTTCGACCCCGACGTGCTCAAGATCGCCGCCGACGCCGAAGGCTGGGACACCACTGTGGTCGACATCGGCTGGGAGACGATCGTCTCCGGCGAGGCTCTCAACACCGGGCAGTGCGACGTCGCGACCGGCGCCATGTCGATCACTGACGAGCGCGTCGCAGTGATGGACTTCTCCGACCAGTACTTCGAGGCCAAGCAGGCCCTGATGATGAAGGCCGGCGCCGGCTACACCGAGCTTGCCGACCTGTCCGGCAAGTCGATCGCCGTCCAGGACGGCACCACCGGTGCGGACTTCACCCGCGAGAACGCCCCCAAGGACGCGAAGATCATCTCGTTCGAGGACTCCGCACTGATGCAGCAAGCGGTCAAGACCGGCAAGGCCGACGCCGGTGTCAACGACAACGGCCTGCTCAACTACTTCGCCAGCCAGAACCCGGATGTCGAGGTCGGCGCCGAGTTCGAGACCGGCGATGTCTATGGCTTCTCGGTGAAGAAGGACAGCAACGACGAACTCCTCAAGGTGATCAACACCGCAATCGCCAGCGACGAGGCCGACGCGGTCTACGAGAAGTGGTTCGGCACCGCCGCGAAGTGATGTCTGCGCCCGTCTGACCTACTTCCAAGATCACAGGAGCCATCCCCATGGCGAGTCCCCGCCAGCGTGCCGCGAGGTGGCGCTACATCCAGTACGCCGTCCTCCTGCTCATCCTGGTGGGGATCCTGTTCGTCACTGACTGGGCCGAACTCCAAAGGGCCTTCTTCGACTGGGAGATCGTCAAGGCTCAGTTCCCAAGGGTGATCACGATCGCCCTGAAGAACACTCTCATCTACACCGCGTGCGGCTTCACGTTCGGACTGGTGTTGGGGCTGATCCTGGCCCTGATGCGACTCTCGAGCGTGGGGCCGTACCGGTGGATCGCCACCACCATCATCGAGATCTTCCGGGGGCTTCCGGCACTCGTGGTGTTCATCGCCCTGGACGTCGGCCTGAGCCTGGCGTTCCCCGGCCGCGAGATTCCGTTCGGCAACCTGGGCATCGTCACCCTGGCGCTGGGGCTGGTCGGTGGCGCCTACATGGCTGAGACCATTCGAGCCGGTATCCAGGCGGTGCCCAAGGGCCAGTTCGAAGCCGCGCGCTCCCTGGGCATGTCCCACTCGCGGGCGATGATCAGCGTGGTCGTACCTCAGGCCTTCCGGATCATCCTGCCGCCACTGACCAACGAGTTGATCCTGCTGACCAAGGACTCCTCGCTGGTCTACGTGCTGGGCCTGGCGTTGAGCGGCTACGAGCTCACCAAATTCGGTCGTGACGGCATGAACCAGTCCGCCAACCTGACCCCGATCATCGTGATCGGCCTGTGTTACCTGCTGATCACGGTGCCGCTGTCGATCGTCGTACGCCGCATGGAAAGTCGCGCCGAGAGGGCCCGCTGATGACCACTGAGCAGAGCACCTACGAGACCCGGCGAAGCGACGCTGCCATCGATGTGCAGCAGTTGCACAAATACTTCGGCGACAACGAGGTGCTCAAGGGCATCGACTTCCACGTCAACAACGGCCAGGTCGTGTGCGTGGTGGGCCCGTCGGGATCGGGCAAGTCGACGTTGTTGCGCTGCGTCAACCTGCTGGAGATACCTACCAAGGGGAAGATCTTCGTCGAGGGTGTGGAGATCACCGACCCGGACGCCGACGTCGACAAGCTCCGTTCCCGCATCGGCATCGTGTTCCAGAGTTTCAACCTGTTCCCGCACATGACCGTGCTGCGCAACCTGACCATCTCCCAGCAGAAGGTCAAGAAGCGCTCCAAGGACGAGGCAGTCGAGATCGCCCGCCGGAATCTGGAGAAGGTAGGCCTGTCCGAGAAGGAGGCGGCCTACCCGGCCCACCTCTCCGGCGGCCAACAGCAGCGCGTCGCGATTGCTCGGGCACTGTCGATGGATCCGGACATGATGCTCTTCGACGAGCCGACCTCAGCCCTCGACCCTGAGCTGGTCGGCGACGTGCTCGCCGTAATGAAGGACCTGGCGCGCGAGGGCATGACGATGATGGTCGTGACCCACGAGATGGGCTTCGCCCGCGAGGTCGGGGACCGGGTCGTCTTCATGGACGGCGGCGTGATCGTCGAGGAGGGCAACCCGACCGACGTGCTGTCCAACCCCCAGCACGAGCGCACGAAGTCCTTCTTGTCCAAGGTGCTCTGAGGGCTCAGCGCAACCAGCCGCGGGCGGCAGTGGTGATCGCCCCGGTCAGGTCTGCCATCAGCGGCGACTCCAACCGCCAGTGCTGCCAGAACAGCGGAACGTCGCTGTGGCGCCCCGGCACCACCTCCACCAGCCGACCACGGTCCAGGTCGACCCGGGCCTGCGCCTCGGGGATCATCCCCCACCCCATGCCGCGGCGTACGGCGTTGTCGAACTCGCCCACCGACGGGATCCAGGTCACCGGCGGGGTCAGGTGGCGTCGCGTGACCTTGCGCAGGAAGTCGTGCTGCTGGGTGTCGTTGCGATCGAAGGCGATCATCGGGGCTCGGCCCAGCGCCGCTGGGAGTGGCCCGTCCGGGAGATGCGACTCCACCCAGTGCGGGGCCGCCACCGCCCGATAACGCATCGAGCCGAGCCGTACGACGCGACAACCCGACACTGGTCTCGGATCGGAGGTCACCGCTGCCATCACGTCTCCGCGACGCAGCCGCTCCGTGGTGCGCGACTGGTCCTCGCGGATGATCTCGAAAGTCACCCGGTGGGCCGCCCGGACCTCGACGAGGGCATCGATCAGCCAGGTATAGAGAGCATCGGCGTTGACCGCGACGGGCACCGACACGTAGGGGTCGTCAGCACCGGGCTGCTCGCCCTCGAGCAGTTCGGCCACGGCCTCGC
>JARICB010000109.1 GCA_029264225.1 Nocardioides sp.
GACTTCGTGGCCGACTTCGTGGGCTCCACCCGCGGTCTGCGGAGACTGACCGTCACCCCCCTGCGTGAAGAGCACCTGGAGTCGATGGACGGCGTCAACGTCGGCCAGTTGGGTGCCGCCATCGACGTCGACTCCTCACTCGAGGCGGCGCTGGCTGCCCTGCTTCGTGACGACAAGGCCATGATCGGCGTCAAGCGCGGCGCGCAGTTCGTCGGCGTACTCACCCCCAACGGGGTGCACCGCGCCCTACGCGACTCGCTCAGCCCCTGACCCCTGTCACGTTGTACCGCTTCCATTGGCTCGATGCCGCGCCCTACTGCGTAGACGCGCCGAGCGATTCTCACGACGTCCGGGAAGCAGGGACCGGTACGTCGCGGTGCCATGACTCGGTGACGTACTTCGTCGTCCAGCCCAGGCCTACGTAGAGGCGGTCGGCCCCCGTCGGCGAATCGGCATCGACCTCGAGGCCGACCCGGTCGCGACCGCGGGCAGCCGCGTCGGCGATCACCGTGTGGAGCAGGCCCTTGGCGACTCCGCGGCCGCGTGCCGACTCCAGCACGCCGAGGTAGGACACGTAGGACCCGTCCGGTCCGGTCTGTGACTCGCTGACGGTGCCGATCAGAGCGCCCGCAGGGGTGGGGTGGGCCGGGTCGTCGAGAAGTTCGGCGATCCACCAGTGGTCCCAGCGGTGACCGGGGTCCTCGCGCAGTCGGTGGATGAACTCGTCGAAGGTCTCCTCGGCCGAGTTGAAGTGATCGGTGAACGCACCCTCGAGGACGTCGTGCACGGCCCGCAGGTCACTCTCCTCGGGCAGCCCGGCCACTCCGCGACGTACGCGGCGAAAGTGCACGGCGTTGCGGGTCCAGGACGCTGGATCGGGAACCAGGTCAGCCTCGACCGGCTGCACCGGACGACTCATCTGCCACCAGGTGCGGACCCGCTCGAAGCCCGCCCCGATCAGCCATGCGTCCTGCCGGGCGTCGTCGCGGAAGGCGCCGGTGTCGATCTGCTGGACCGGCAGCCCGCGTTCGGCACCGAGGCACGCTGCCTGACCGACGGCCCATTCGAACAACACCTCGGAGCACCGGTCGGCCTGCGCGGAGCCGAGCGTGTGATCAACGAGGTGTACGTAGAGCATCCGGCCGATCGCCCGGTCGTGGACGCTGGCCCAGGCCCGGACCAGGCCGGTGTCGTCGAGCACCACCAGGTTCTCGCGCATCGACAAACCTGTCGGCGACACCTCGACGAGGACGTCGTCCTCGGAGCCGCTGGCCCAGCCACGGCCGATACGTTCGTGCTCCCGGAGCAACTGGGTCAGCCGCTCGAGCTGCTTGGCATCGCCACCATCGGCCGGCTCTGCTCGCCAGCCGGTAGGGAGCCCCGGATCCTCGGCAAGAACCTCGTTGGGATCACTCTCCATGCGGTTTTCCTCGGGGATCACAGCCGGTGATTGTGCCGTAACGCCGTTGCTACGACGCCACGGACCCCCTCAGGCGGAGTTGGCGCGCGTGGTCGGCGCCGAGCGCCACGATGCCAGTTCGGCGCTGAGCACGTCGAGCTCGGCCTCCAGTTCGGCGACCAGCACGATCGCCTCTGCGGCGCGCTGCTCCGATGCGCTCAGCGAGCCTTCCAGCCCACGGATCAGCTCGCCGGCCTCGCGGGCAGCATCGTCGGCGGCGTTCTCGGCCAGGTCGGCACGTCGTGCCTCAGCGTTGAGCTTGCGAGTCGCGTTGAGCACCTGGCGCTGTGCGTCGTCCAAGGCCGCCTCGAGGCCAGCGATGGTCTCCTGACGCTGGTCGATCTTGCGGCGCATGTCGAGGGCGAAGCTCAGGTTCTCGGCCGTACGCCGCTCAGTCAGGGCGGCATACGCCTTGGCCTGGGTAGCGCGGTCGCGCGCAGCCTCGGTGCGCGTAGCCATCAGTTCCGAGTGGGTGATCTTGGTGGCCGCAACCCCGAGCAGCACGGCCACGACGGCGCCAGCCGAGACGATCAGCGTCGAAGCAGCGGCCACTGCGGCGGCGACGAGCAGAGCGGAGACGACGAGAAGCACGACCGCCAGGCTCAGGCGGGTGCTGCGCTGACGACGTCGGGCAGACGTGCGCGACTGCTGTGACTGCTGGGGCTGAAGGGATGCCATGGGGCACAGGTTAGGCCCCCGGGGCCTCCGGGGGGACGCGACACGCGCGCTCGAGGAACAGTGAGGCCACCATCACGAGGAGCCCGCCGACCGCCGCCACCCCACATCGCAGCAGCCGTGAGTTGGCCAGCACCGAGACGTCGCCCAGCCAAGTGATCCCGTAGCCGGCGTAGAAGCCGGCCACCAGTGCCCCTACGAGCGCGCAGGCACGCGCGAGCACCAGTCGGCTCACCGCCTGCCCGCCGGCCAGTCGCAGCCGGTGCACCTGGATCGTCTGCCAGGTGTTCCAGGCGATGTATCCCAGTGCCGCCGCGACGAAGACCAGGGCCAACGCCTGAACCCAGGTCACCATCGGCGCCGTACCCGTCAGTCGCACCGCCACCGGCCGCATCAGCCAGCCGAGCAGCAGTCCGACCGCGCCGATGACGGCCAAGGATGCACCCGAGGTCGGACGGAGCCGCCCCTGCGACTCGACGTCGTCGGCTGACTCGTCGTCAGCGTCGTCTGGATCCAGCGTCACTGGACCCCGATCACCAGATCGTCCCGCTTGGTGATGCCCGAACAGTCGAGCGCGGCCAGCAGGTCAGCGATCGGTCCCCGGTCGGGGAACACCGCGTCGGGCTCCAGGTCGTGCCAGGGTTGCAGCACGAAGGCCCGGGTATGGGCGCGTGGGTGCGGCAGGCGCAGGAAGTCGTCGTCGGCCCGACGGTCTCCCACGACGACCAGGTCGACGTCGAGGGTGCGCGGTGCGTTGCGGACCTCGCTGCGCTCACGGCTGAAGGCATCCTCGACGGCGAGCGCGCGCTCCATCAGTCGCGCGGCCGGCAAGGTGGTGTCGGCCAGCACGATGGCGTTGTAGAAGGTCTGGGCGCCCTCGGGGGAGTCGACCGGCTCCGTCTCATAGACGGGCGAAACACCGGTGACGAAGAAGTCGGGAGTGTCGGCCAGTGCGTCGACGGCGCCCTGGATGGCAGCGAAGCGCTCCCCCAGATTGGATCCGAGAGCAACAACGACTCGCCGGATCGGGTGCATCTCCCCAGTCAGGGAGTCAGCATCCACGAGGTTCGGATTGGGGGTCTCAGTCATCTAGCGGCCCTCGCGTTGTCTAGGGGGGTGTACCTGGTGATCGTGAGAGCCACGTCGGAGAACGCTGCCTCAATCGGTGCATCAGGCTTGTGGATCGTGACGCGGGCCCATTCAACACGACCGTCGGTAAGGCATTCACCGGCGATGCGCTGAGCCACTGTTTCGATCAGATCCACCGGATCTGACTCCACAGCGGCTTTGACCCGCGTGACGAGGTTTCCGTAGTCGACGGTGTCCTGCAAGTCGTCGGAGGCTGCCGCGGACGTCGTGTCGAGGCCGAGAGTCAGATCGATCACAAACGTCTGGCCCTCTCGGCGCTCGAAGTCGAAGACCCCGTGATGGGCGAAACACTCGACCCCGGTGATGGTCAGTTCGTCGCTCACACGACCTCCTGGTGAGAGTTTTGCCACGGAACGTCAGCCTTGCGGATGGCACCGACACCGGCCAACGCGGCGCTGACGGCGAGCGCGTCACAGGTGGCACGGGCGTCGTGCACCCGCAAACAGGCGACACCGCGCTCGGCCAGGAGAGCCACCAGGGCGGAGTGGGCGAACTCGCGCTCCCCCACGTCACGCGGGGTGCCGTCGACCGCCAGCAGTTGGCCGAGAAACGACTTGCGGCTCGCGCCGATCAGCAACGGGCGACCGAGCACGGCCAGGTCAGCGAGACCGGCCAGCAGCTCCCAGTTGTGCGCGGCCACCTTGGCGAACCCGAGTCCGGGATCGAGCACTACCCGATCCAGTGGCACCCCGGCGGCCGTGATCGCATCCAGCCGCTGCCCAAGCTCACGGCGTACGCCGACCACCACACCGTCGGGGGCATAGTCGGCGTGATCGTGCATGCGCTCGCTGTGTGCTCGCCAGTGCATCGCCACGTAGGACGCATCGTTGCCCGCCACCACGTCGAGGATCTCCGGATCGGCAAGGCCACCCGAGACGTCGTTGACGATCTGCGCCCCCGCCTCCAGCGCCGCAGCGGCGACCTCGGCGCGCATCGTGTCGACGGAGATCAGCACGCCCTCAGCGGCGAGTTCGCGGATGACCGGGATGACGCGTCCCAGCTCATCGCTGATCAGCGGCCGCGTGGCACCAGGTCGGGTCGACTCGCCACCGATGTCGAGCAGGTCGGCACCGTCGTCCAGTAGTCGCCGGGCGTGGGTCAGGGCCCGCTCGGTGCTGTCGTAGCGACCCCCGTCGGAGAACGAGTCGGGGGTGACGTTGACAACGCCCATCACCCACGGTCGCGTCAGCATCAGCGCCTCGAGGCGATCAGCGCCATCGCTTCCGAGCGGGTGGCGGCGTTGTGCATGATGCCGCGCACGGCGCTGGTGATGGTGCGGGCCCCGGCCTTGCGGACTCCGCGCATGGTCATGCAGAGGTGCTCGGCCTCTATCACCACGATCACGCCACGGGCGTCGAGGATGTCCATCAGCGCGTCGGCGACCTGGGTCGTCAACCGCTCCTGGACCTGGGGCCGCTTGGCGTAGACGTCCACCAATCGGGCGAGCTTGGAAAGCCCGGTGATCTTGCCGGTCTCGGCCGGGATGTAGCCGACGTGCGCTACCCCGGTGAACGGCACCAGGTGGTGCTCGCACATCGACCACAGCTCGATGTCACGCACGAGCACCATCTCGTCGTGACCGATGTCGAAGGTGGTGGTCAACACGTCCTCGGGACGCTGTCGCAGCCCCTGGGTCAGTTCGGCGTAGGCGCGCGCCACTCGTCCCGGAGTCTCCAGCAGTCCCTCCCGCTCGGGGTCCTCACCGATCGCGGCCAGCAGTTCGCGAACCGCCGCCTCGGCCCGGGCATCTACTGACCACTTGAGCTCTCCTGAATACTGACACTGCCAATCAGGGCACCTCCTGAAACTCCCTGGTGGTATAGTGGTTG
>JARICB010000156.1 GCA_029264225.1 Nocardioides sp.
CTCGGGTCGGATGAAGAGCTTGACGAAGCCGTCGCGGACACCCTGCATCTTGGCGCGGGCATTGCCGGCCAGCGGCAGCATCGCGACCTCGGCGCTGATCTCACCCGCGTCCACCGCCTGTTGCGACCAGCCGACCGTGGCGATCTCGGGTGAGGTGAAGACGTTGGAGGAGACCTTCTTCAGGTCCAGTGGTGCCACCGCGTCGCCGAGCAGGTGCCACATGGCGATCCGGCCCTGCATGGCGGCCACCGAGGCGAGCATCAGCACGCCCGTGCAGTCGCCTGCGGCGTACACGCCCCGCACGGAGGTGCGTGAGACTCGATCGACGGTGATGAAGCCGCCTTCGTCGGTGGTGACGCCCGCCTCCTCGAGACCGAGGTCGGCGGTGTTGGGGATCGAACCGAGCGCCAGGATGCAGTGCGAGCCGGTGACTTCACGGCCATCGGTGAGTCGCACCGTGACGACGTCGCCCTCCCGGGTCACCGACTCCATGCGCGATCGTCCGAGCACCTCCATGCCTCGACGGGTCGAGACCTCCTCGAGTACGGCGCTCGCGTCGGCGTCCTCGCCGGGCAGCACCCGATCGCGGGAGCTGACCAGCGTGACCGGCACTCCCAGCGCGAGATAGGCGCTGGCGAACTCGGCGCCGGTGACGCCGGAGCCGACCACGATGAGTTTCTCCGGCACCTCGTCAAGGTCGTAGACCTGCTCCCAGGTCAGGATCCGCTCCCCGTCGGGCTGCGCACTCGGCAGCGTGCGTGGGGCCGCTCCGGTGGCGACCAGGATCGCGTCGGCCTCGTAGACCTCGTCGCCGACGAGCACGGTGAGATCGGGACCGAGCCGTCCCCGGCCCTTCACCACTCGCACTCCGTCACGGTCGAGGCGGACGGCGATGTCGGAGGACTGGTCGGCGGCCAACTGCTTGACCCGGCGGTTGACCTTGCTCAGGTCGACCCGGATCGTGGTGGCGGCGTCACCCTCACGGTCCTTGAAGTCGATGCCGAGCTCGGCCGACTCCGAGACCTCGGTCATCAACTCCGCGGTGGCGATCAGGGTCTTGCTTGGCACGCAGTCGGTGAGCACCGCTGAGCCGCCGACTCCGTCGGAGTCGATGATGGTGACGTCGGCTCCGAGCTGGGCGGCCACGTGTGCCGCCTCGTAGCCGCCGGGGCCACCGCCGATGATGACGACGCGATCAGTCCGCACGATGGCTCACAGATTGATCATGTGGCCGCTGATGCCGTGGACTGCTTCCTTGACGGCCTCGGTCAGCGTCGGGTGGGCGAACACGTTGCGAGAGACCTCATCGGCCGTCAGGTCCCACTGCTGGGCCAGCGTCAGCACCGGCAGCAGCTCGGTCACGTCCGGGCCGATCATGTGGGCACCGATGATCTCGTTGTGCTCGGCGTCGGCGACGACCTTGACGAAGCCGACGGCCTCGCCCAAGCCCATGGCCTTGCCGTTGGCGCTGAAGGGGAAGGTCGACGTCTTGACGTCGTAGCCCTTCTCCTTGGCCTGCTCCTCGGTGTAGCCGAACGAGCCGATCTGCGGCATGCAGTAGGTGGCGCGCGGGATCATGTCGTAGTTGATCGGCATGGTCTCGGCGTCGTTGATGGTCTCTGCGGCGACGATGCCCATGGCCTCGGCGACGTGCGCGAGCATCAACTTTCCGGTGCAGTCACCGATGGCGTAGACGCCGTCGACATTGGTGCGGCAGTAGTCGTCGACCTCGACCGCACCGCGCTCGGTGAGCTTGACGCCGATCTTGTCCAGGCCGTAGCCCTCGACGCGCGGCGCGAAGCCGAAGGCGGCCAAGAACTTGCCTGCCTCCAGCACCTGCTCGTCGCCGCCGCCGGCGGGCGCAACGGTGACCTTGACGCCGGAGCCGGTGTCCTCGACCCGCTTCACGGCCGTGCTGGTCAGCACCTTCACACCGAGCTTCTTGTAGTGCTTGGCCAGTTCCTTGGAGACGGCCGCGTCCTCGGTAGGCACCATCCGGTCGAGGAACTCCACGATCGTCACGTCCACACCGAAGTTGGCCATGACGTAGGCGAACTCGACGCCGATCGCGCCGGAGCCGCCGATGATGATCGACTCGGGCAGCTGGTCGGTGAGGATCTGCTCCTCGTAGGTCACGACGTGCTCGGAGAGCTCGACGCCGGGGACCAGACGGACGGTGGCGCCCGCGGCGATGATGAGGTTGTCGCAGGTGTAGCCGGTGGTGTTGCCGTCCTTGTCCGTGACGTCCAAGCCGGTCGGCGAGGTGAGGGTGCCCCACCCGTCGATCTCGGTGATCTTGTTCTTCTTCATCAAGAAGTGGACGCCCTTGACGATGCCGTTGCTGACGTCACGCGAGCGCTTGTGGGTAGGACCGAACGCCATCGTGGCGTCGCCCTCGATACCGAACTTCGCCTTCTCGTGCTGGAGCGTGTGCGCCAGCTCGGCATTCTTGAGCAGGGCCTTCGACGGGATGCACCCGACGTTGAGGCAGACCCCGCCCCAGTACTTGTCCTCGACCACGGCCACCTTCTGGCCGAGCTGCGAGGCGCGGATGGCGGCGACGTAGCCACCGGGGCCGGCGCCGAGGACGAGGGTGTCGAAGTGGGTGTCGCTCACGGGTCACACCTTAGCCGCCGGGCAGGACGTCGCTACCCTTGCCCCGTGACGCTCTATGCCGCCTACGGGACCAACCTGGACCCAGCCCGCATGAGTGAGCGCTGTCCGCACTCCCCGCTGCGCAGCACCGGGTGGCTGACCGGCTGGCGACTTACCTTCGGCGGCGAGGAGCACGGCTGGGACGGCGCCCTCCCTACCATCGTCGAGGACCCGCTCGAGCAGGTCTTCGTGGCCGTCTACGACGTCACCGCCGACGACTTCACCCAGCTTGACCGGTGGGAGTCGGCCGACACCGGGCTCTACCGCAGGACCCGGGTACGGGTACAGACCATGGCCGGGGAACTGGCTGCCCGGGCCTACGTCCTCGACGCCTACGAGGGCGGCCTGCCGAGCGCTTCCTCCCTCGGCGTACTCGCCGATGCCGCCGACGCTGCCGATGCCCCCCTCGACTATGTCGCGGGCCTGCGCCGTCGGCCCTGCCGCTCGACCGGCCTCTGAGCCGCTTCTCGGTGACGTCCCACCTGCCGCTGCTTCACCATGCTAGGTAGGGAGGCGCCGCCGCCACCGGCGACCTAGGATCAACCCCGTGACCGACCACAAAGCCCTAGCCCAGGACGCCGCCACCAAGCTCGCCGAACTTACCGGCGTCGAGACCCATGACGTCGCCCTCGTGCTCGGTTCGGGCTGGCTACCGGCCGTCGACGCCCTCGGAACAGCCAGCACGGAGATCAACACCACGGACCTTCCCGGCTTCCACGCCGCCGGCGTGGTCGGGCACAGCGGCAAGATCCGCAGCCTCGAGGTGGCCGGTCGTCGGGTCCTGGTCTTCCTGAGCCGCACGCACTTCTACGAGGGCAAGGGAGTCGCGGCGGTCGTCCACCCGATCCGCACTGCTGCTGCCGCCGGCTGCCGGACGATCGTATTGACCAATGGCTGCGGCGGTCTGAAGGAATCCTTCGCACCCGGCCAGCCGGTGCTGATCTCCGACCACATCAACCTCACGGCGACCAGTCCGATCGAGGGCGCCAACTTCGTCGACCTGACTGATCTGTACTCCCCTCGACTGCGCGGGCTGTGCAAGGAGATCGACCCGAGCCTCGACGAGGGCATCTACGTGCAGTTCCCCGGCCCGCACTACGAAACGCCCGCCGAGATCGCCATGGTGCGCGCCATGGGCGGGCACCTGGTCGGCATGAGCACCACCCTCGAGGCCATCGCTGCCCGGGAGGCTGGGATGGAGGTTCTCGGCATCAGCCTGGTCACCAACCTGGCCGCCGGACTCAGCGGTGAACCGCTGAACCATGAAGAGGTGCTCGCGGCGGGCAAGGCGGCCGCAGGCCGGATGGGCGAACTGTTGGGCCAGATCGTCCCGCGCATCTGACGTAACCGAAATGACCGCTGGCCCGTCCTCGTGTTCGTACGAGGCCGGGCCAGCGGTTCATCTCAACGCTTGACGCGGAACTTCGTGACGCCCTTCGAGGCGGCGACGTCACTGCCACCGAGGAACCGGACACTGACCTGGTAGCGGCCGACGGCAAGCTTGGGCAGCTTGACGACCGCCTTCCCGTTCTTGACAGCAACGGTCCGCTTGATCTTCTTGGGCCCCTTCTTGGAGGCCTTCTTCGCGCCCGTGATGCCCTTGACGACCACCTTGGCCTTGCCGCTGATCGCGTCGGCTCCGCTTACCTTCACGACGAGCTTGCCAGCGCGCTTGGTCGTCGGCTTCTTCTTGACCTTGGCCTGCGTCTTCGTCGTGGTCACGGCGGGCTTTGCCAGCGCCGCCCAGTTGATCGTCACCGCGGTCTCGGTGTCCTGGCTCACCGTGGAGTGCGTGTGTGCGCGCCAGGTGTAGACCGAGTAGCTCTTGGTCGGGTCGAGCTTTGCGGTCGGTGCGACCAGCGTCGAGGCGAAGGTGCCGGACGCCGAGATCCGAGTGCCGGCAACCCAGTCGGAGGCCACGAAGGCACCCATTCCGGCCTGGCTGCTCACGTTGGGCAGCCCGCCGGAGGGGGCCAGACCGACGTAGACACCCTGGTCACCCGGGTTGGTGAGCGCACTGAACCCGGAACCGGCGACAGCGATGCTCACGCCATCAGCCGCAGACGCCTTGGTGACCGACGCGGTGGTGCTGATCGGGTTGGCGGTGGCAGTCAGCGCAGCCGGCGCCTTCTTGGGGTCCGACGCCGAACCGCTGGCGTAGAAGTGGCTGCGCAGCCCCGGGGTCAACTGGGTCAGGAACGACGGCGCGAAGGCCTTGCCCTCGACGGGCTGGCCGGTGGGGATGCCGAGTGCGGTCGCCTCGGCACTGCCCGCCGGAAGCACCCCGGCCCAGTTCGGAGTGGCAGAGAGCGTCTCGCCCTTCCAGCCACCGGTGGCGGTGAAGGTGGTCACCACGACCCGCTTGGGCTCGGTCGCACTGGCCTGGTTGCCCATCCCCGCCGCGTTCGCGGCGCTGACGACGGCGCTGATCGAGCCCATGCCGGCGCCGTCGACCACGACGGTCGGGTCCTCGATGGTGACCGAGTAGTGCTCGGTGCCGGCGTTGACGAAGGCGCCCTTGACGGAGCCCTGGTAGGCCACCGTGGCCGCCCCGTTGGCGGGGTTGTAGGAGCCGACACCCCTCGGGAACGCGACGACGCCGTCGGCGGACTCGGTCGCGCCATCACCCAGCGTGCGGGTGGAGAGGTGGTCCTTGAACTGTTGGGAGACCTGCCAGTTGAGCGCGGGGACGGCGACCGCCTGGGCGGGGGCCGCTGCGGTGACGACGGCGAAGGCGCCGCCGACCAGCGCGAGGGCAGCGGACCCGGCGACAGAGCGCCGCGTCCTGGTGGTGGGGGACATGGGGAGGGTTCCTTTCATCGGGGTGGAATCTGGTGGGTCGGGAGTGCTGGTCTGGGGCTCGGCACGAGCAGCAGCGCGGTCGCAGCGAGGAGGAGTACGCCGCCCAGCAGCCACCACCGGGCAGCAGAGTCCTCGGCGGGGGTCGCGACTGCCGGGGTCTCGGCAGCGGTGAGGAGCATCGGAGACGCGACGTAGTGCGTCTGCCCGACGCCGACCGGATCCACCGCCAGCGGTGGCGGTGGCGGTGACAGGGAAGTTGGCATCGCGTCGCGCACCGGAGCCGGTTCGTCGCGAGCCACTGGTGCGGCCGACGGCGGCTTGGTCGCCTTGGGCGGCCGCGGTGCCGAGTTGGTGACGTCGGGCGCGGCGGGGGTCTTGCTCGGGGTGGATGCGGCGGTGGGCTGCGGCATTGCCGTTTCGCCGTCCAGGGCGAAGGACATCGGCAGCGGGGCCTTGAACGCATCGGTGCTGCCACCGCTGGTGTACCAGAAGGCGGCAGTGCCCAGGATGTTCTGGAAGTCGATGAAGGACTGGGGGAACGCGCCGGCGTCTGCCCCAGCGGCCTGCTGCACGCCACTGACACGCACACCGGTGAAAGTGGGCGTCACGGTCAGGTTCGTCGCGCTGAGGTCGACCGGGGGCAGGTCGGCGAGTACGACCCGCGCAGGGGCCACCGGCGCCCAGGCGTCCGGATTGTCGACCGAGGAGGCGTAGCCGCTGAGGGTCGCGGTGACCCGCGACGCCTCGGGCGTCACCTCGAGGCTCGGGTCGGAGACGGTGAAGAACGACATTCCCGAGTAGGAGACGACGCTGAAGTCTGCGTCCCAGCCGATGGTGGCGGTGCCAGCGGCGGCATCGATGGTGCCGACGCCAGCTCCCAGCACCACCTGGTGGTTGCTGAACCGGCCCTCCGTCGGCACCCCCAGCGCCTTGCCGTCGCTGTCGGTGGTCAGCCCCTCCCAGGTGGCGGGCCGCCAGGTGCCGCCGGTGAACTTCTGGATCTGTGCGGCACCGGTCTGCGCGCTCCAACTGGAGCGCGGCAACTTCGTTCCCCCCTTGCCCGGATCGGGGACGACACCGGCGGAGAGGTAGTTGTAGGTGCTGGGGGCATGGGCGGCGTTGTTGGCCTCGTTGGTCACGCCCCAGCGCAGCACCGCGCCGCTGACCGGTCGCGAGTCCTGCGCGTAGGCGCTCGGTGCGATGAGCACCAGAGCACCTACACCCACGAGGGACAGCGCCCAGACGGCGCACACTGCGACCAGTTGCTTACGCACCCGACACCACCGCCGTGTGGACGCCGCTGCGGCGCCGCCTCAGGGCCAGCCGGATCAGTACCAGCCGCGCCAGGGCCAGCACCAACAGCAGCGCTGCCCCACCGACGAACAGCAGCGGAGCGCGCTCGTTGCCAGCACTGTCCTCGGGTTCGAGGCTCGCCGCCGATGCCGATGTCGCGCCACTCACCGCGAAACTGACGGCCGGCACGCGGGCACCGACCAGTCGCAAGCGATGGGTTCCCGGCCCGATCTCGGCCGGGATCGCCACCATGCCGGCCAACTGCCCCGATGTCCCGACCGTCAGCGGGCCGGCGACGGCGAGGCCGTCATCGAGGCTCGCAGTGACCTGGCGGCCCGGAACCAGACCGCGGGCAGTGAACGACATCACCGCTCCGGCGCGGGCCGACTTGCGGTCGATCGTGATGCGGGGCTTCCCGGTCGGAGCGGCTACGGCGCCGGGCTCCGCAGGCTCGCTCGCGCTGGGCCGCGAGTCGCCGGGCGAGGCCGTGGCCCCCGGGGTGGCGGCGGGGGCACCCGACTCAGACTTGGTAGGCGCCGGCCCTTCGTCGTACATCGACGCGACCCGCACCGGCGTGAACGTCTCGTTGGGGGCACTGGTGACACCGTGGGCTCCGACGGTGATGATCCCGCAGGTCACCTTGCGGCAGTCAATCGTGCGCACGACGTTGTTGCGGTCCACAGCATCGAAGACGGCGCCGGGCACGGTGATCGTGGCCCGGAAGGCACCGGCGTCGCTCATGGTCCCACCGTTGGCCGAGGCCGCAGTGTCGGAGCCGGGGAAGGAGACGTAGCGCTGGTAGCCGGCGTTGTTCTTGCCCTCTGCGTCGGGCACGTAGAAGTAGTCCTTGCCGGTCTGGCCGCCGGCGCTCGGTCGCCAGCCGGAGCCGACCGTGCCGAAGAAGACGTAGACACCGCCATGGCCGTTGCGCACGGATTGGAAGCCGCTCGCCGAGACGCTCAACGACGTGGCGTAGGTGTCGTCGACGACGGCCGAACCCTGCTCGTTGGTCACCGTGACCCGGGCAGCTGCCTGGGCGGGCGTCGAGACCGGGGTCAGCAAGCCGGCCAGCAACAACGCTCCCGTCAGCCGGGCGACCCACCTCATGCGCACTCCTCGGAATTCTTGACGTTGCTCAGGGCAGCGCGGCGGCGTACGGGCACCACGACCAGTTGGCCCGACACTTCCGCCACGTCGAGCGGGTGGCCGTAGACCTCACTCAGCAGTGCGGCGTCGAGCACCGACCGCGGTGGCCCGTCGGCGCACACCCGGCCAGCGGCCAAGATGCAGATCCGGTCGGCGTAGGCGGCGGCCAGCGACAGGTCGTGGAGCACCACGACCACTGCCGAGCCGGCTCGCGCACACGCTTGCGCCACGTCGAGCACGGCCTCCTGGTGGCGTACGTCGAGGGCGGCCGTCGGCTCGTCGAGGAACAGCACCGGCACCTCCTGGGCCAGGAGTCGGGCGAAAGCCACCCGGGCCTGCTCGCCACCGGAGAGCGTGGAGAACACCCGCTCGGCCAGCGCGAGCACGTCGGCGCGTTCCATGGACCGGCGCACCACCCGCTCGTCGTCGGCCGCACGGGGGGTGCGGTGCCACGGCGAGCGGCCCATCTCGACGACAGCCTCGGCGCGGAAGCCGAAGGCCAACGTCTGCTTCTGCATCAGCACGGCCCGCAGCCGGCCCAGATCGGCGACACGATGCTTCGTCACGTCCAAGCCGTTGAGACTTACCCGGCCGGCAGCCAGGGGAAGGTCGCCCGCAAGGGCGGCCAACAGCGTCGACTTGCCGGCGCCATTGGGGCCGACCAGGACGACGAGTTCGCCGGGCTCCACCGCGAGGTCGACCTCGTGCAGGATCCGGTGTCCGTCGAGTTCGACACTGACGCCGTCGGCGCGCACGGTGCAGCTCATGCCCAGCCCCCCGCCGTACGACGTGCGCGGCGCAGCAGCCAGAAGAAGACGGGGCCGCCGACGAGGGAGGTCAACATCCCGATCGGCAGGTCGGCGTAGGCCACGGCGGTGCGCGCCCACAGGTCGGCGCACAGCAGCAGTAGCGCCCCGCCAAGAGCACTGACCGGCACCAGCACCCGGTGCCCGGGCCCGATCACCATGCGGGCCAGGTGCGGCACGACCAGGCCGAGGAAGGCGATGACCCCGCAGAAGGCGACGGCTGCACCGGTCAGCACCGCCACCACCGCGATCGTGCTCAGGCGGAGCCGTTCGACGTCGACGCCGACGTGCCCGGCGGCGCGATCTCCCAGCGAGAGCAGGTCGAGCTTGCGGGCCACGAGCATCGCCGCGACCAAGCCCACGACCACCATCGGCAGTACTACCCATACCTGTTCCCACCGGGAGCCGTTGAGGCTGCCCAGGGTCCAGAAGACGATCTCCTCGCGGGCCTGGGTGTCGCCGAGAAACATCATGAAGGCCATGGCTGCACTGGCGATCGCGTTGACGGCGATGCCGGTCAGGACCAGCGTCACGACTTCCGTCCGACCGCCCTCGCGGGAAAGGGTGTAGACGGCCAGCGTGGTGATCAGGCCCCCGATGAAGGCAGACACGGCGACGGTCCAAGGGCCGGCGAAGTCCCAGCCGAAGACGATCACCATGGCGGCAGCGAGGGCGGCACCGGCGGAGACCCCCACGACCCCCGGCTCGGCGAGCGGGTTGGCGAAAGCGCCCTGCATAAGAGCGCCAGCGGTGGCGAGCGCGGCGCCGACCAGCAGCGACATCACGACGCGAGGAAAGCGCACCTGCCACAGCGTGTTGTCGCCCTGCGGGTGGGTCGGCATCGGACCGATATCGATCCCGAGGCGGTGCAGCAGCGAGCCGAGCACCTCGATCGGCGGTACGGCGAGCTGGCCGGTGCCGGCCGAGACCAAGGTCATCACGAGGAGCGCGGTGATCAGGAACGCGATCACCGCGCCGACGAGTGAGACCCGCCGGCGCGCAGGTGCGACATCGGGGCCCGTCACCCCGCTGGTCACGGCGTCCGTCAAGGTGGCCGTCACTCAAGGGCTCCCGGTGCGTAGATGGCGACTGCCAGGGCGTTGAGCACGTCACCGGTCAGCGGGCCGTAGCCGAGGATCTGGGAGTCCTCCATCGCCACGAAGCGACGGTTCTGCCCGGCCGGGGTCTGGGACAGCGAGGGCACCCGTTCCAGGAGACCCTCGACGCCGCCCGTCGACTCCAAGCCGCCGGTCATCAGCAGGACGACGTCGGGCTGGGCTGCGACGATGCCCTCAGCGGTCAACGGCCTCATCCCCTGCCAGTTGATCTCCTGCGCCACGTCGTAGAGACCGAGGGACTCGATCAGGGATTCGGCACCCGAGCCCTTGCCGAACAGGTAGTAGACGTTGGCCTGACCGCGGGCATAGAGGAACAGGGTGCGGAGCTTTTCGCCCTCCGCCGTGGGGGCGACCCGGGCGATGTCGGCTCGTGCCCGGTCGATGTCGGTCTCGATCCGCTTCACCAACCGCTCGCCCGCCGCGGGCACGCCGAGCGCCTCGGCGATCGAGCGGGTGAGGTCCTCGACGTTGTCCAGGCCGCGGTGGGCGTCGAGCACGACGACCGGGATCCCGGCATCGCGTATCTGGAGCAGCACGTCCCACGGACCGAGGGACGTGTCGGTAATGACCACCGTCGGGTCGAGCTCGAGGATGGCTTCGGCGTTGAGGTCGTGGCCACCGGACGTGACCAGCGGCAGGTCGCCCGCTTCGGGGAACTGGGTGGAGATGTCCCGACCGACGACCTGGTCACCGAGGCCGAGCTCGAAGACGGTGCGGGCCAGGGTGCCCGAGACGTCCAGGGCAAGGATGCGCTCCGCGCTCGTGACCCGCACTCGGGTGCCCTGCGCGTCGGTGAGCTGGACCGGGAGCTGCGGAGTCGCGCTGGAGACCGGGGCGACCGGGTGGGCTCCCAGCTCCGCAGTGGCGGCCCCTTGCCAGGCCCGGGGGTCGGCCAGGGGCTCGGTCTCGGCGAGCCGCGGCGCTGCGGTGCCCGACGGGTCGCTGGGTGAGGTCCCTGCACTGGCGCCCCCGAGACCGCAGCCAGCGAGCAGCAGGGAGCCCAGCGCCGCGCCGATCACGGCTCGGGTGCGCACTCCGGTTCTCCAGAACCTCATTGTCGAACTCCGAACAGTTGGTTTAGGCAAGACTTAGTAATGTTAGGCTTACCTTAATCAGGCTTTGGCTCCAGACCAAACCGGATCGACTCGCTCCCTTCCTGCACACCTCTCTTCTCAGGAGCTCCACTTGACCGCGCTCGTTTCCGACCTCACTCTGTCCACCGCCATGCGGGAGGGCTCCCAGGCCGAGCACACGGCGGCCGAGAACTCCGGCTACATGGCCGACCTCCTCGGCGGCCGGATCAACCCGCTCGGCTACACCGACTACCTGTTGCGGCTTCGCCCGGTCTATGCCGAGCTGGAGTCCGTGGCCCGCGACCTGGCCGAGCACCCGGCGGTCGCCGCCGTGCGCGACGTGAACCTGGAGCGGCTCGCGAGCATCGACGCCGACCTCGACCACTGGGCCGGCGATGGTCCCCGCACCTGCGAGAGCCCGGCCTCCCGCGCCTACGTGGAACGGATCGCCGGCACCCGCGCGCAGCCCCACCTCTTCGTGGCGCACCACTACACCCGCTACCTGGGCGATCTCTCCGGCGGCCAGGCGATCGGCCGCATCCTGGACCGCAGCTTCGAGCTCGACGGCGCCGGCATCGCGTTCTACGACTTCACCGCGATCCCCAAGCCCAAGCCCTACAAGGATGGCTATCGGGCCCGCCTCGACGCGCTGCCGATCTCCAGCGAGGAGAAGGTCGCCGTCGTCGACGAGGTGAAGGCAGCCTTCACCCTCAACCAGGCACTCTTCGAGGAGCTCGGCGCCAACCTGGCTGCCTACGCACGCTGAGGAACGGTCGCGCCCGGACGACCTACGCTGATGCCATGCGCATCCTCGTCACGGGCGCGGCAGGCTCCATCGGCCGGGTAGTCACCCTCGGTCTCCACGACAACGGCCACGAAGTCGTCGGGGTCGATCTGGTTCCGGAGCCCGAGGGCTTCACCGGCACCTGGCACCCGGCCGACTGCACGGACCCCGATGCCGTTGCCGCCGTCTTCGCAGCCGAGCGCCTCGATGGCGTCGTCCATCTCGCCGGTGTCCCCGACGAGCGTGACCTGCCGACCGAGCTGACCTCCCACGTCGTGACGACGGCAGCGCTGCTCGATGCGATGGTCGAGCACAGGATCTCGCGGATCGTCTATGCGAGCTCCAACCATGCCGTCGGTCGCACGCCCCGTCCAAGCGCCGGGCAGTGCCCGGTCTCCAACGACGCGCTACCCAGGCCCGACACCTTCTACGGCGTGGCCAAGGTCGCGGCCGAGGCACTGCTGCGGTTGTACGTCGACCGCTACGCCATAGACGCCGTCGTGTGCCGGATCGGCTCGTTCCTGACCGAACCCGGCTCGACCCGGTCGCTGTCGACGTGGCTCTCCCCCGACGACTGTGTGCGGATGGTCGAGGCCGCCCTGACGACGACGACGCCCGGCTACGCGGTCCTCTACGGGATCAGCAACAACACCCGGGCCTGGTGGGACCT
>JARICB010000164.1 GCA_029264225.1 Nocardioides sp.
GCAACTTGACGCCGTATTTGTCGGCCAGCCGCTCCACAGCCTCCCCGAACGACAGTCCGTCGATCTTCATCAGGAAGCTGATGACGTCGCCGCCCTCCTGACAGCCGAAGCAATGGAAGAAGCCGCGAGACGGCGTGACGTGGAACGAAGGGGACTTCTCGTCGTGGAAGGGGCACAACCCCTTCAGCGAGCCGCCGCCCGCCTTGCGCAGGGTGACGTAGGAGGAGACGACGTCGTCAATGCGCGCCTTCTCCCGCACCTCGGAGATGTCGTCCTCGCGGATCCGTCCTGCCACGACGCGGAGTCTACGGGCGATCCCCGACACCCGAAGGGGTGGCGCAGATTCCGATCGTTGGCAGACTTTGGCATGTTGGTTGCCTACGCTCACCACAGGGAGACACCAATGAAGAAGCTATCGCTCCTCATCGCGGGCGGCATCGGCTACGTCCTCGGCGCCCGCGCCGGCCGTGCCCGCTACGAACAGATCGCTGGCCTGGCGACGAAGGTCAAGAACGACCCGCGGGTCCAGGATGTCGCTCACCAGGCTGCCGAGACCGCCAAGGCCCAGGCGCCCGTCGTCAAGGACAAGGTCGCTGCCGCAGCCGGGACCGCCGCCGACAAGGTGCGTCCCTCGCACGGCTCCGACAAGGAAGACCTGGAGGCCCAGCTCAACCCTGACAACGTGGCACTCCAGGACAACCCCTACCCACAGGGCGACCTGCCCTGAGCCGCCGGCCTGCCTAGCGGGTCAGCTCGGCGTGCCGACTGATGGCACGCGCATCCGTATACGACGCCACCTGGTCGACGATCACTCGTCGGCGGGTGGCGTCGGTCGTTGCGGACTCCCAGTCACCTACGAAGGAGCGGTCCAGCCCGTCGACGCCTCTGTCCCACAGGGCCGTGAAGAGCTCGGCGATCAGAGCGCGTTGGCGCTCCATCAGGTCGACCCGGTCCTGGGCCTGCATCACGTAGTGGGCGGCGATCCCCTTCAGGATGCCGATCTCGATCTCGGTCTGCCGCGGCACCACCAGGTCGGCGCGGTGCCGCACGAACGGGCCATCGGCGGCCGCGAAGGTGGCCGTCTGCGCGCTCCCGCAGAAGCGACCGATCAGGTCGCTGGTGAGGTTCTTGATGGCGGCCAGCGAGCGTCGGCTGCCGTCGTACGGCGTCTGCGGCCAGCTCTCCTGGGCCTGCATGGCGCCCAGGGCGGCGTCGAGCTCGGCGTCGTCACACTCGGGCAGGTGCCAGGCTCGCACGGTGTCCCACAGCGCCTCCCGGTCCAGGCGGGTCAGGTCGAGCCGGTCAGCCACGATCGCGTCCTCCACGTCGTGCACCGAGTAGGCCACGTCATCGGCCAGATCCATGACCTGCGCCTCGAGGCACTTGCGGGTGCCCTCGATCCCCCGGCGCAGCCAGGAGAACACCTCCACGTCGTCGTCGAAGACGCCGAACTTCACCACCAGGCGCGGAGTCCCGTCGGCGTGGACTCCCTCGGGGTGGCCCGCGAAGGCGCGGGTCCACGGATACTTCGTGCATGCATCCAAGGTTGCTCTGGTCAGGTTGAGGCCCACGGATCCGGTCTCGGAGAAGGTCTTGGCCTCGAGCCGGGTCAGCAGCCGAAGCGTCTGGGCGTTGCCCTCGAAGCCGCCACAGTCCTGACTGAGCTCGGCCAGCACGCGCTCACCGTTGTGACCGAATGGCGGGTGGCCGAGGTCGTGGGCCAGCGCTGCCGTCTCGGTGACATCGGCGTGGCAGCCCAGCGCCCGGGCCAGGTCGCGTGCCACCTGGGCGACCTCGAGGCTGTGGGTCAGCCGGTTGCGGACGAAGTCGTCGGACTGCGGACCGACCACCTGGGTCTTGGCCGCCAGCCGGCGCGAGGCCGCCGCATGCACCACTCGGGCCCGATCACGCTCGAACGCAGTGCGCACGGGCGCATCGACCCGTTTAGGCGGTTCGGCAACGATCCGCTCACGGTCGGCGGCGTCGTACAACTCCTCGATGTCCATCGAGGAGCGAGCCTAGCCGGGTGCGCTCAGTAGGTCGTGACGTGCACGTGGTCGTAGTGGTTGGCCGTCGTGGAGCCGCGGTCCGACATGGAACGCCACCCCTCGCCACCGCGCTCGACCGACCAGATCTTCTGGGAGAAGATGATGTATTCGATGTTGAGGGCGCTGTAGTTGGCGCGCAGGAAGTCTGCGACCTGCCAGCCAGTGTCGCCGCTGATCATGATGTCGACCGCACGACCCTGGGCGTGCTCGCCGTCGCCGCGGAAGGTGCCGTAGGAAGTGATCTGCGGGAAGTTGGCGCAGACGGCTTCGTGTACCAGCTTGATGCCAGCGTGGACGCCGCTGGAGACAGCGGAACCGTTGGTGCAGGAACCGCCGAGGGTGGGGCCGGTCTCTGGCTTCTCCCCCGAGACATAACCCACGGTGACCCAGCGAGACTTGTCGCCGACGACGACCTCCATCCGACCGTTCTGCTTGCGTCCGGTGAGAAGCACCTTCTCGACGCCCTCGACCATCCCGACCTGCTCGGCATCTTCGTCCGGGCTCGACCAGAGGTTCAGGTCGGTCGTGGTCCACATCTTGGTGTCGGCGGTCCTGATCGCCTTCGCCGTCGCCTTGGCCTCACTCTTGGCTACGCTCTTGGCCACCGCTCGCGCCAGCACCCGTGACCGCGACCGCGACACGACGTCATTTCGATCCTGGGAAGGGGTGGCGGGCACCTCAGCACCCGACACGGCTGCGTCGGCTCGCGTCGGGGCGGCGATCAGGTTGCTGGCCTCGCCCTGCGGAGAGGCGGTCAGAACACCGAGGCTCACTGCGGAGGCCGTGGCCACGAGGGCGACGGATCCGGCGACCTGGATGGCCTTGGGCATACGGCGGGCATTGGTTTCCCGCTTGTGGCGATGTTGAGCCACAGCGTCGATCCTTTGCTGTTGCGTGCAGGGGGTTGGCGTCTGGCCCTCAAGCGGGGAAGCTCACGATGCGAGAGCCGGACACAGTCAAGGAGTCAAACATATGTCGTCAATCGTGTCTGCTTCTTGGGGCCGAAATCGCCGGGTGTTTCGAGTCACCAGGCTCAGCCACCGGTGATTTCGACGGCGTCCTCACGCACGTGGAGGTCGCGCCCGTCGGTGTCGTCGAGCCAGCCTTCGGGGAGCGCGACGCGTGTGCGGGGTGCTCCTTGGCGACCCCGTGGCGTCCCCAATTCGCCGACCGGGAACGGCTCGTGCGGGTCCAACTCGCTCAGGAGCGCGTCGAGGTGGGCCAGCGAGTCCACCAGGGCCAACGATCGTCGGAGCTCGCCACCGGCCCGAAAGCCCTTGAGATACCAGGAGACGTGCTTGCGGAACTCCTTGCAGCCGCGCTCCTCGTCCATGTGCTCGCTGAGCAGTTCGGCGTGGCGCCGCATCATCGCGGCCACCTCGCCAAGAACCGGCAGGGTGGC
>JARICB010000175.1 GCA_029264225.1 Nocardioides sp.
CATGTTGGAGGCGACCTGGAGGTTCAGTCCTACGCCGGCGGCGGTCAGTGAGCAGACCACGATCGAGGTCTCCGGGTCGTTGGTGAAGGACTCGATCGCGGCTGCCCGGGCCTTGGCGCTCTGGTCGCCGCGGATGGAGACGTAGTTGATGCCGCGCTTGGCGAAGGTGGCGGATGCCTCGTCCATCACGTCGACGTGCTTGGCGAAGAACACCACCTTGCCGACGTTGCGGGCCAACTGGGCGGTGTAGTCGGCGGCCAGGCCGGCCTTCGCCTGACCGATTCGGCGCATCATCGAGAAGACGTTCTCGCCGTCCTTGGCCGACTCCATGTCCTCGCGCTCCCACTTGGCTACGCGGCGCACCAGGTCGTGGTCGATGCCGGTGACCTGCACCCGGCTGGTGCGAGCCTCCAGCGCAGCGTCGTAGCGCGAAACCAGACGGCGGGCGAGCTGGCGCTCGGCGTCGCGGATCGAGCGGCCCTCGGCGCCTTCCAGCTCGACCGGCAGGTCGGCGATCCGCCGCGCCGGGATGTCGGCGGCGACGTCGATCTTCTTGCGGCGCACGATGCCCATGTCGATGACGGCGCGACGGGCGTTGGGGTAGAAGCCGGGCTCACCGGGCATCAGCCCGGTGTCCTCCAGCTTGTTCATCAGCTCGGCCTGCGGCTTGTCGTCGTCGATCCAACCGAGGAACTGCCAGATCGCCCGGAAGTCCTCGATGTCGTTGATCAGGGGGGTGCCGGTCAGCGCCATCAACAGCGGCCGGGCTACCCGGGTACGAAGCCGCTGGGACAGTTCGAGCACGTGCTGGGAGCGCTGGGAGCTCTTGTTCTTGATGAAGTGCGCTTCGTCGACCACCATGGCGCGGAAGCCGTGCTTGCCGAGCCAGCCGACGTGCCGGTCGAGCACCTCGTAGTTGACGACCACGATGTCGGCGAAGCCATCGATCTCCTCGCCGTCGCCGTGGATGACGGTCACGGAGCGGTTCGGGGTCCAGAGGCCAACCTCGTGGGCCCAGTTGGCCTTGACCACGTTGGGTACGACGCACAGCAGCGGGTAGGCGTTGGCGGCCTGCGCCGCGAGCAGCGCCTGGGCGGTCTTGCCCAGGCCGGGCTCGTCGGCGAGCAAGAAGGTGCGGTGGCCGGCTGCTGCTGCTGCGACGACCTGGGACTGGTGCGGCATCAGTGCCACGCCGGGCACGGGCTTGGGTTCGGGCAGTCGCATACAGGCCGAGGCGCCACCACCCACGTATTCGAACGACTTGAAGAGCGGCTCCAGCAGCTCCCAGTTGGCCAGGCGGCGCGCCTCATAGTGCTTGGTCTGAGCAGCAGAGAAGTCGGGGACCAGAAACGGGTTGGCGAGCTGTCTCGAGACCACGGACTGCGGGGTGACCCGGCGCGCCTGGGTGTTTGCTTCGGCCTCGCTCTTGGGTGCCACGACCTCGTCGGCCACCTCGACCCCCGCCGCCTTGAGCATCTGCCGCTTGATGGCGCGGGCACCCTCGGAGAACTCGGCGTCCTCGGCGAGCAACTGGATCAGGGAGGTGTCGCGAGCCGCGGTCTTGGCCAGGATCGTGGCGATCCCGTCGAGCCGCTTGAGCTGCTCGTTCTTGCGCGCCTCGGCCAGCTCGGTGTCGGCATTGAGACGGTTGCGTTCCTCACGCACGAGCAGCGCCACTACCTGGAAGGTCGCACGGCCGTGGGGCGCCACCTTGCCGCGCTCGGCGGCCTGCTCCACCTCACGCACGGACCGGGCGAGGACCGGAATGATGCCCTCGTTGTCCTTGCGGTCCTTGCGGACCACCTTCGTGGAGCCGCGGCGGGTGGCGGCTTGACGTCGGCTTCGCTGAGCCACTGAAGTTCCTCCTCGGAATGCCAGACGCCCCCGCGCCGGGCAGAACTATCCGCGTCGTGCCGGCTGTGGTAGCTGCGTTGACGACGCCGATCCCAACGGCGCCTCGTGGCAGAACGTCACGGTGGGCACCCATTGTCGGGCCTTCACGACGCGCTCCGGGATAGACCGCCTCGCCAAGAAGTGGTCCTATGCTACCTGCCCTTCGCCGCCGACGCACACACACCCCTTGCGTCAACGGTGAGACCGGAATGAAGGAGAACCCCTGCGAGTTGGTTGAGATATGAAGCAGATTGGTTTCCTCTCTTTTGGCCACTGGACTCCCTCCCCCTCCTCGGCGACCCGCTCCGCGAGCGACGTACTCCATCAGTCCATCGATCTTGCAGTCGCGGCAGAGGAACTCGGCGCCGACGGTGCCTATTTCCGCGTGCACCACTTCGCGCGCCAGCTCGCCTCGCCGTTCCCCCTGCTGGCCGCGGTGGGCGCCAAGACCAGTCGCATCGAGATCGGCACCGGCGTCATCGACATGCGCTACGAGAACCCGTTCTACATGGCCGAGGACGCCGGCTCGGCCGACCTGATCGCCGACGGCCGACTCCAGCTCGGCATCAGTCGGGGATCACCGGAGCAGGTCGTCGATGGCTGGCGCTACTTCGGCTTCGCCCCTGCCGAGGGCGAGGACGACGCGGCCATGGGTCGGCGTCACACCGAGGTGCTGCTCGAGATCCTCAAGGGTGAGGGTTTCGCCCAGCCGAGTCCGCGCCCGATGTTCCCCAACCCGCCCGGTCTGCTCCGCCTGGAGCCGCACTCCGAAGGTCTGCGCGACCGCATCTGGTGGGGTGCCGCATCCGACGCCACTGCCGTATGGGCGGCCGAGCAGGGCATGCACCTGATGACCTCGACCTTGAAGTTCGACGAGAGCGGGGAGCCCCTGCACGTCCAGCAGCGCAAGCAGATCGAGGCCTTCCGTACGGCGTGGGCCGAGGCCGGCTGGGAGCGTGAGGGGCGGGTCTCCGTCAGCCGCAGCATCTTCGCCCTGGTCGACGATCGTGACCGGGCCTACTTCGGGCACGGGGGCGAGGGGGACGACCAGTTCGGCAACATCGACGAGAAGACCCGCGCGGTCTTCGGCAAGTCCTATGCGGCCGAGCCGGACAAGTTGATCGAACAACTCCGCGCCGACGAGGCGATCGCGGCCGCTGACACGCTGCTACTGACCGTACCCAACCAGTTGGGGGTCGACTACAACGCGCACGTCATCGAGTCGATCCTGACCCACGTCGCGCCTGCCCTCGGTTGGCGCTAGTCCTGAGCGACCCGCACCAGCAGCTTGCCGACGTTGCGCCCGACCAGCATTCCGCGGAACGCCTCGGGGGCAGACTCCAGCCCGTCGACGATGTCCTCGCGGTAGCGCACTGAACCATCGGCGATCCAGGCGGTCATCTCACGCAGGAAGTCGTCCTGGTGGGTGGGCACGAATTCGTCCTGGATGAAGCCTCGCACTGTCAGGCTCAGGGTAAGCACCTTGCTCATGAACGCCGGCAGCTGGTCGGGGCCTTCGGGTGCACTGGTGGCGTTGTAGTTGGCGACCAGCCCGCAGACGGGGATCCGGGCGAACTTGTTGAGACGACGGGTGACGGCTGCAGCCACCGGTCCCCCGACGTTCTCGAAGTAGACGTCGATGCCGTCCGGCGTCGCGGCCTTGAGGTCGTCCTCGAAGGTGGCCGAGCGGTGGTCGACGGCTGCGTCGAAGCCATACTCCTCGATCAGGATCCGGCACTTCTCGGCCCCACCGGCGATGCCGACGGCGCGGGCACCCTTGACCCGGGCGATCTGGCCCACGGCCGAGCCGACGGGGCCAGCCGCCGCCGCGACGACCACCGTCTCACCTGCCTTCGGGCGCCCCAGCTCGAGCAGCCCGGCGTAGGCGGTGAAGCCAGGCATGCCGAGCACTCCCAGCGCCGCACTGACCGGTGCTGCCTCCGGGTCGAGACGACGAGTGGCGCGGGCATCCTGGACGGCGTAGGTCTGCCATCCGGAATAGGCCAGCACACGATCGCCGACGCCGCGCTCGCTCGAGCGCGACTCCACGACCTCGCAGACCGTGGCCCCATGATCACGTCACCGATCTCGAGCGCCGCCGCATACGACTTGGCTGCACTCATCCGGCCGCGCATGTAGGGGTCGAGGGACAGATACAGGGTGCGCAGCAGCACCTGCCCGTCTTCGAGATCGGGCAGTTCGACTGTCGTGGTCTCGAAGTCGCTGTCGGCTGGTTCCCCTACCGGGCGAGCGGCAAGGCGGATCTGGGTCGAAGTAGTAGCCATGGCCCCATTGTGCGGAGTAGGTGGCTGCGAGCCGCCTCGCTATTGGGTCGGGGTACCGGCCGGTGAAGACGGTCGATGCGCTTCCGGCGAACCGAGGTTGCCCTCGATCTGGCGGGTGATCGCTGCGAACCCGGCCACCTCGGTGGCGTCGAACGACTGGTCGAGAACGGTGCCAGTGAGTCGTTCAAGTTGATCGCGCACGACCGATCGCTGGTCGGGACCTACCCGGTGGCTGAGGTCGAGCAACACCTGGAAGATCCGCTGAAGCACCTGCGGATCGGCGGCGCCGTAGCGACGTGGTTGAGAGATGCCGAGGTCCACATAGCTGGCCAGGTCGGGTCGGTGCAGCACTACCCTGATCCGATCATCCTCGTCTCGCAGCAGAGCGGCTCCCAGGTCGAAGTCGGCAAGATCGCACAGCAGCGCCGAGATGTGGCCAAGGGCGTGGATCGCGGTGGTCGGGTCGTTGATGCCGGGCGAGAGCGCCTTGTTGGCGACGTCGACGAGCTGGCGCAGACCGAAACCAACGTCCTGGGTCGACGTCCGTTCGAAACCGACATGAATACATCTCGCCACGCGATCGGTGATCCGTTCGCACGCCTCGCTCGAGAGACGTCCGCCGTCCGCCAACCACACGCTGCCTACCGGCGTGCCCCGGACCAGGAAGCTGCCCGGGTGCACGTCCAGGAGCAGCAGCGCCTCCTCCTCCACGGCGATGGCGAGCAGGCCACTATGGTCGACCCAGGTCAAGAAGCCGTCGTCGTCGACTGACAGGGCCTGCGCGTGCGCTGGCGCGTCAGGAACGAAGGCCGGGTCGTCGCCTGGGGACGCGGATGGCGTCAACACCGAGCGCATTGTGATCACCGCATCGCGGTGCACGTTGCGCAACATCGTCTCGACTCGGATCTGTTCGGTGAGGTGGGCCAGGAACAGCACCAGCGCGAGCACACTGGCCACCGCGAGAATGAAGGCCAAGGTCACCGCGACCCTGGGCACCAGTTCACCACCTTGTCCTTCTCCGCTGCCTCGGACCGCGCGCAGCACGGTAAGCGCGTAGGTGAAGGTCGCCAAGAACAACGCCAACGTCACCTGGACGAACCGGTCGCGGGTAAAGGTGCGCAGCAGCCTTGGAGAGAACTGGCTGCTCGCGAGCTGCAACGTCACCACGGTCAGCGAGAAGGTCAGGGCGGTCACGGTGATCAGCGACGAGGCGATCGCGTCCAGCAGCGAGCGGGCCGCGTCAGCGTCTCCTTCGAAGATCCAGTTGCTGACCGTGCTCGGGAGACGTTCGTCGATCGCGCTGTCGAAGCCAGGGATGCTCACCCCGAGGACCAGCGCCAGCACCACAGCGATGGTGGGCACTGGCCACAGTCGGGTTCGGAACACGTCTCGGGTGTTGGCCAGCCAGGTGCTCATGGCAGGCAAGCATTCCAGACGAACCGCACCAGATCGGGTCGCGACCTTTCCTCTACGGTGACCTGATGCCGACAGTCATCGCCCGACCACCTTTCCCAGTCACGGACCGGGCGGCCCGCTGGGGGGCGCTGGCCCTGCTGGTGCGACCGACCTATATCGCCACCGAGTTCGTGGTTGCTGCGGCTACCACTGGCGGTTACAGCTTCGTCGTCGATTCGGTCAGTCGCCTCGGTGAGGTGGGCTGCTCTGCGGCGTACTGCTCGCCGAGGCACGCACTGATGAACGGTTCGTTCATCGGCTTCGGTGGCTTGCTGGCAGGTGGCGCCCTGCTGCTCGCGCGGCCGCTCGGACCGTGGGTCACCGGACTGCTGGTGGTGTCGGGGTTGAGCTCTGCGGCCACCGGCCTTGCTCCGCTCGACCAGGACCCGACCCTGCACGCAGTCGCTGCGACGCCCCTGTTCGTGGCGCAGCCATTGGCACTGATCCTGCTCGGCGCACGACTGCGACGCGAGCAGCCACGACTGGCCGGAGCACTTCTGGCAACCGGGGCTGTCACCGCCGCCGCAGCGGCCCTCTTCGTGCTCTCCGGCGACGACCACCCCGCAGGCCTACTCGAACGACTCGCGCTGTGGCCGGTGCTGTTCGGGGTGGCCGCCTTCGCGTGGACTCAGCGCAGCACGATGGGCACCCGCGCCCAACCTCCGACGGGCGGCGTCTCCCGCACGGCCGGGCGGTCCTGAGCCAGTTCGATCCAGGTGGTCCTGGTCAGCAACTCCTCGAACAGCACCCGAAGCTCCATCAGGGTCAACGCTCGTCCCGGGCACACGTGTGGTCCGATACCGAAGACCAGGTTCGCCTCGGCGTTGCCATCAGGGTCGTAGCGGTCGGGGTCGTCGAAGACCAGCGGGTCCCGGTTCGCCGACGTCCAGTTCACCAACACCTGCTCGCCGG
>JARICB010000192.1 GCA_029264225.1 Nocardioides sp.
ACCGTGATCCGTTGATGGTGCTGCCAGCGGACAGCACCATCGCCAGTCCGATGATCGAGCCGAGGTAGAACAACGGCGCCATGATCCGCACCCAGCGGTGGTCGGTGGCCAGCACCATCACCATCAGCACCAATCCGATGGCGACGTTGACGAGTTGTTTGGTCAGGTAGGCCGTGGTCTCACCACCCGTCAGATCGTCGCGGGTCGAGGTGGCAGACCAGACCAGCAGGGTGCCGAGGAGGACCAGCCCGAGAGCAGCCGCCATCAGCAGCCAGTCGAGGCCGGGCGCCTTGATCGTGGTGCGGCCGCTTCCGAGGCTCATTTCTTGTCCTTCACCGGCGGCATGATCGAACCGTCCTCGAGGAAGTTGGGCAGGTTGGTGGGCGGTACGGTCCCGGGGATGGCGGCCCGGTCGGGTCGCACCCGCTCACCGTCGATGCCGTAGAGGCTCTCCCAGATCTTGCGGACTCCCTCGCCTACCGAGCCTGAGCCGGTGCCGGCCTGGCTCATCATCATCACCACGACGTAGTCCTTCGAGTAGGACGCCACCCACCCGGTCGACTGCTTGCCGTAGACCTCGGCGGAGCCGGTCTTGGCCCGCACCGTGACGTCATCGAGCGGGAAGCCGCCCATCTTCCAGGCCATGGTGCCGACCCGAGTCACCCCCTGGAGCGCCCGATCGATGTAGTCGAGGTAGCGCTTGGGCACGTCAACGCGCCCGTTCTTGCGGGGCGCGAACCGGCGCAGCACCTCACCGCTGGGGCTGACCAGCGCCTTGGCGATACTCGGCGCATAGAGGGTGCCGCCGTTGGCGATCGCGCCGTAGGCACGTGCCAGTTGGAGCGGCGTGACGATCGTGTCGCCCTGACCGATGGAGAAGTTGGCCGCGTCGCCTGCCCGATAGGCGTAGCCGTCGACGCAGAACTCGCGGGAGAACTGGTAGATGAAGTCGCTGGTCGCGCCGTCCTGGGCCTTGCCGGCGATGCCGCAGTAGTAGTCCTTCATCGACTCGTAGTAGGCACGCTTCCACTTCCGGTCGGCGATTCGACCCGGCGCCTCCCCCGGCATGTCGATGCCCGTACGGGAGCCGAAGCCGAACTTCTGCGCCTCCTCGACCAGCGGGTCCTTGGCGTTCACGTCGGCCTCGTCGGTGCCATAACGCTGCCAGAACCTGTAGCCGATCTGGTAGAAGAACGTGTTGCAGGAGACCTCGAGCGCCTTGGCGAAACCGATGTTGCCGTAGGCGGCCGACTCATGGTTGCGAAAGACCCGGTTGCCGACCTGGAAGCCCGAGGAGCACGGCAGCGTGGTGTCCATCGAGAAGCCGTTGGTCAGTGCGCCGGCGGTCATGAAGGGCTTCCACGTCGAGCCGGGGGCGAACTGGCCCTGGGTAGCGCGCGAGAGCAGCGGGGTACCGGCCTTGGCGGAGTAGAGGCGGTCGAGCTCCTTGGTGGAGATGCCTCCGACCCAGACACCCGGGTCGTACGTCGGCTGGCTGGCCATGGCGATCACCCGGCCGGTCTTCGCCTCCAGCACGACGGCCGCACCCGAGTCGGCGGCAAAACGACGACCGGTCACCGGGTCGACCGTGGCCCGCTGGATCTTGATCCGGTCGGCGAGCGCCTTCTCCACGACCGACTGCACTCGGGCATCGATCGAGGTGACGAGGGTGTCACCCGGGGTGGACTCGATGGTGCTGTCGTCACCGACGACGCGACCCATGGAGTCGACCGCAACCCGGCGATAGCCCGGCAACCCGCGCAGCCACTCGTCGTACTGCTTCTCGACACCGGCCCGGCCTACCGACGAGGCCCCGTTGAGGGACTGGTCGTCGGCGTCCTTCGCAGCGTCGAACTCCTCCTCCGTGATCGGGCTCAGGTAGCCGAGCACGTGGGCGAGGTTGATGCCGAAGGGTCGCGGGTAGGCGCGGACGTTCTGCTGCTGGGCGAGGACTCCGGGATAGTCCTCGGGCTGTTCGAGGATGCGCAGCGCCACGTCCTTGGTGACATCGGTAGCGATCGGGACCGGCTGGTAGGGAGAGCCGTTCCAGCAGGTGCCGCGGATGCTGCCCTCGTGGCCGCACGTGACGAGGCTGGCTTCGATGCCTTCCGGCTTCTCCCCGACGACGACCGAGACGCGGCGCAGAAGCTCGGTGCGCTGCCGCTGGGTGAGTTTGTCGAGCAGATTGCGGTCGAGGGAGATCACCCAGGACGTGCGGTTGGCGACGAGCGGTCGGCCCTGGTCGTCGACGATCAGCCCGCGCTGCGGTTGGACCACGATGTCGCGCACGGACTGGTCGGCCGCCTGGGCCTGGTAGCTCTCGCCTCCGACGACCTGGAGGTAGTAGAGCCGCACGAACAGGGTCGCGAACAACGAGAAGACCAACGCCTGGATGACGATGAGTCGCAGTCGGCTCTTCTGGGACCCGGTGACTGCCATCAGGTGCTCGCCCACTGGGGTTGGAGTCGGCCGAACATCTTCATCAGGGGCGGCAGCACGATCGGGGTGAGAAGCACGTCCCACAGCACCGCCACTGCGATCACTTGGAGCAGCTCGGGCACCGACTGGCCCTCGCCGAGCAGCATTCCGGTGAGCGCGAAGATCGAGGTGCCGATGAAGGAGGCCGCGGCTACGGTGCCGATCACCGCCGTGGCGGTCGGTTTCACGTCTTGCCGGACCCGGGCCGCGAGGAAGGCCACCACCGTCAGCGCGAGCGCCCAGCGACCGGCCACGTGGTCGGCCGGCGGTGCCAGGTCGAGGGCCACCCCCGCCGCGAAGCCCAGCAGCATGGCGCTCGGGGCGTCGATGCTGAGGGCGGCGCCGACCACGACGAGTAGACAGAGATTGGGAACGATTCCGTGCCAGGCTAGGTGCGGGAACAGCGAAACCTGCAGGACCAGGGCGATGGCGATGGCGAGGACGGCGAACAGGGCGCGGAAGCGGGTCATCTCAGGGCTCCGTCGGCTTCGACGATCGCTCGGTCGCTGGTCGTGCCGGTCGGCACCATCACGCCGACCACGTCGAGCGCGGAGAAGTTGACGAACGGCTCGATCACGGCGCGCTGCGAACTCTCGCGCAGGCTGGCGTAGACATCGCTGACGCGACCAACGGGGACTCCCGGCTGGTAGGGGCCGCTGGAGCCTCCCCAGGTGAGCACGGTGTCGTGCCGGTCAGGGATCACGGCATCGTCGACCAGACGCAGGTCGAGCTCGTCGGCAGCCAGCGAACCGGTGCCGTGGACGAAGCCGACCTCCATGCTGGAGCCGACCCGCCCGCCCACGATCGACTCGGCATCGACGATCAGCAGCACAGTGGCGGTGCTGCGGGTGACCCGGAGAACGCGACCGACGAGGCCGTCGTTGTTGACCACGGTCATGTCGGGTCCGATGCCGGCGGCCGCGCCGGCGTCGATGGTGACGGTGTGGGAGAAGGACTGGGAGGAGCCGTAGGCCACGACCCGGGCCGGGACCAGCGCCTGACCGAGGTCGGTTGCGGCCCCCGTCAGCCCGTCGTACTCCTCGAGCCGGTTCTTGTCGAAGCCTGCCGAGGCGACCTCGCCGCGAAGCTCGGAGTTCTTCGCCTCGAGGTCACGGATCTCGGCGCTCAGCGCGCCCTGGGTACGAAACCAGGTCGGCACGGCCGTGAAGGGTCGGATGGCACCGGCCGTGAGGGACTCGACCGGCCCGAAGGCCTCTCCGATAACGCGGCGGGCGGGCTCGACCGGGGAATCGGTGCCGCCGCTGAAGTCCAGGGTGATCAAGGTGATGCTCGCCAGGATCAGGGCCACCAGCAGCGAGCGCGGCGGACGGTTGCGTGACTCCAGGTGGTCGGTGCCACGCCAACGACGTTCGCGTCCGCCCATCGGCCCGCCTCCCCCGAGCGCTGCCATCACATCCGCCGGGGGTCGGAGACGAGGACCTGTTGGAGCGCCTCGAACTCTTCGACGCACTTGCCGGCGCCGAAGGCAACGCTGGAGAGCGGGTCTTCGGCCACGTGGACCGGCATACCGGTCTCGTGGCGCAGCCGTTCATCGAGACCTCGGAGCAGGGCGCCCCCGCCGGTCAGCACGATGCCGCGGTCCATGATGTCGCCGGCCAGTTCGGGCGGTGTCTGGTCCAGGGTGCCGCGAACGGCGTCGACGATGTTGTGGAGCGGTTCCTCAAGGGCTTGGCGGACCTCAGCGCTGGAGACCACGACGGTGCGGGGCAGCCCCGAGACCATGTCACGGCCACGGATCTCGGCCTCAGGTTCGGAGGGCAGCGGGAAGGCCGAGCCGAGGGTCATCTTCATCTCCTCGGCCGTGCGCTCCCCCAGCATCAGGGAGTATTCCTTCTTCATCCACGCGATGATCGCCTGATCCAGGTCGTCGCCAGCCGTGCGCACACTCATACTGGTGACGATCCCGCCGAGGCTGATCACCGCCACCTCCGTGGTGCCCCCGCCGACGTCGACGATCATGTTGCCGGTGGCCTCGTGCACGGGCAGGCCAGCGCCGATCGCGGCCGCCATCGGCTCCTCGACGATGTAGACCCGCCGAGCACCGGCCTGGTAGCCGGCTTCCTTCACGGCCCGCTGCTCCACTGCGGTGATTCCGCTGGGGACGCAGATGACCATGCGGGGCTTGGCGAAGTAGCGCCGGCGGTGCACCTGCTGGATGAAGTAGCGCAACATCTGCTCGGTCGCCTCGAAGTCGGCGATCACGCCATCCTTGAGCGGGCGGATCGCCACGATGCTGTCCGGCGTACGCCCGATCATCCGCTTGGCCTCGTGGCCTACCGCCAGCACCTCGTCGGTGGTGGCGTTCATTGCCACGACCGACGGCTCATCGAGCACGACACCCTTGCCGCGGACATAGACCAGCGTATTGGCGGTGCCGAGGTCGACGGCCATGTCTCGACCGATGAATCTTGTAACCATGCGCGACGCCTCGCTGGTCGAACGATGAAGGGGAAGGGGCGTCACGACCGGTCGCTACGCCAGGGCCCAGCGTAGGTAGGAGCAAGGGCTCTTTCCCGGAGGACACGCGCGGACCAGGCGCTTCAACAGTTCAGCGAGAAACTCACAGAGCGGGGAACCAGATCCCGATCTCGCGCGCCGAGGACTCCTCGGAGTCGGAGCCGTGGACCAGGTTCTGCTGGACCTTGAGGCCCCAGTCGCGGCCCAGGTCGCCACGGATCGTTCCCGGTGCGGCGGTGGTCGGGTCGGTCGCGCCGGCGAGCGAGCGGAAGCCCTCGATACAGCGCTCCCCCTCCAGCACGATCGCGGCCACCGGACCGGAGAGCATGAACTCCACGAGCGGCTCGTAGAAGGCCTTGCCCTCGTGCTCGGCATAGTGCTCGGCCAACAGTTGCGGCGTGGCCGCGCGCAGTTCGAGGGCCACGAGCGTGTAACCCTTCGCCTCGATTCGGCGGAGGATCTCGCCGGTAAGGCCACGGCGGACACCGTCGGGCTTGACGAGGACGAGAGTGCGCTGAGTCATACGGCGCAGCCTAACCGGCACCGAGCGCCCGGGCACGAGCGGCCACATCGAGGGGCACGGCACCCATTGCCTGCTCGTCGGCGACCACCGGTCCCGCGAGCCGGCGCAGCGGGATGTGGCCGCCCCACACCCCGGCAGCGATGTCTTCATCGTCGTCCCCCGGGCCACCGGACCGCTCCTTCATCGACGCCTCTCGCAGGGGCACGGCCAACACGACGGTCGCGGCCAGTTCCTTGGCAGTGCTGGGCCGCAGCGAGGCCGAGCGGCCGGGGATCATGTGGTCCACGATCAGGTCGAGTGCGTGCAGTCGCTCCGACCGGTCGCTCACCAGTCGGGCAGCGCCGATGACGACCGCCGAACGGTAGTTCATCGAGTGGTGGAAGGCC
>JARICB010000206.1 GCA_029264225.1 Nocardioides sp.
CCGAGGTCACCGAGGTGTCGGACCCATCGGGGCCACCCACGGGGGCACTGTCGGCAGCAGTGCCCTCGACGGTGGTGGTACGTCGTTGAGCAAAGGTGATCGGGCGGGCGTCGCCGCGGATCGCGCCGCCGCTCGGCATGGGCGGCACCGGGTAGCCGCCGGCGAAGGCGTCCACGGGCGCGGCGTCGAGCTCCTCGAGGTCCTCGTCGTCGCCTCGACTGTCACCGATGAAGAAGAGCACGATGAACAGGGCCAGGAACACACCCGCCGCGCCGAGCAGGTAGGGCCGGGTGACCCCGCCTTCCAGCGTGACGACGCGCATCGTCGCGACGGCCACG
Organism: Nocardioides sp.; assembly: GCA_029264225.1. Taxonomy (GTDB): domain Bacteria; phylum Actinomycetota; class Actinomycetes; order Propionibacteriales; family Nocardioidaceae; genus Nocardioides. Next base: position 339 of record JARICB010000206.1, read on the forward strand.
ATCCACAGCAGCGCGATCGGGATGAGCCGCTTCCAGCCGAACGCCATGAACTGGTCGTAGCGCAGGCGGGGCAGCGAGCCACGCAGCCAGATGAAGAAGAAGACGAACCCGAGCACCTTGCCGAAGAACCACAGCAGGGGCCAGTAGCCGGAGTCGGCGCCTTCCCAGAGCTGGATGATCGGCCACGGAGCGTGCCAGCCGCCGAGGAACAGCGTCGTGGCGAGGGCGGAGACCGTCGCCATGTTGATGTACTCGGCGAGGAAGAACAGCGCGAACTTGAGGCTGGAGTATTCGGTGTGGAATCCACCGACGAGCTCGCCCTCGGCCTCGGGAAGGTCGAAGGGTGCACGGTTGGTCTCGCCGACCATCGCGATGATGTAGATGACGAAGGACGGCAGCAGGATCAGAGCGAACCAGGAGGGGATCGGCACGACGCCGAGCCAGTACTCCTGGGGCGGGTTCTGGGCCGCCACGATCTCCGAGGTGGACATCGACCCCGAGTAGAGGAAGACGGCGACGAGCGCGAGGCCCATGGCGACCTCGTAGGAGATCATCTGCGCACTGGAGCGCAGGCCACCCAGCAGTGAGTAGGTCGAACCGGACGACCAACCACCGAGCACGATGCCGTAGATGCCGATCGAGGCGATGGCCATCACGAACAGCACCGCGACGGGCATGTCGGTCAACTGGAGCGGGGTGGTCCGGTCGGTGAACGGCAGCCCTACCTCGGGTCCGAACGGGATCACCGCGAAGGTGATGAAGGCCGGGACGACGGCCAGCACCGGGGCCAGCAGGAAGACGACCTTGTCGGCCGCCTTGGGGATGAGGTCTTCCTTGAGCGCCAACTTCACACCGTCGGCCAATGACTGGAGCAGACCGAAGGGACCGTTGACGTTGGGTCCGATGCGGTGCTGCATGCGCGCCACGACGCGACGCTCCCACCAGATGTTGAACAGGGTCAGGAGCACCAGGACGACGAAGATCAGCACGGTCTTGACCAGGATCAGCCACCACGGGTCCTGACCGAACGCCGAAAGTCGGCCTTCGGCGGCCGGCTCGGCCGCAACAGCCGCCAGCGATTCGAGTCCGAAGTTCATCACTTGCCGGCTCCCTTCAGCGTGACTGCACTACCGGGCGAGGCCAGGTCGGCGAGAACACCGCGGCCGAAGGAGTTGATCGGCACCCACACGACACCGTCAGGCAGGTCGGCGACCTCCACCGGCAACGTGACCGAACCTCGGTCGCCGGTCAGGATCGCAGTGGGAATGGTGTCGTCCAAGAGGCCGAACAGGCCGTCGTAGGTCGCGGCGTTGACGCGAGCAACAGCCGGGCGGGCGGTAGCGGCCAGGTGCTGTTCACCGTGCTGCATCGTGCCGCGGTCGAGCAGCTGCTTCCAACCGGCCAGGGCGAACGCGCCGGCCTTGGCCCGGGGTCGCTTCGCCGCCTTGCCGAGGGTCAGGGTCGGCCGGGCACCGTCCCACGGGCCCATCGATTCCATCTCCACCCGTGCTTCCGCACTGGTGCGCAAGCCCAGCGGGGTGCCCAGTTCATCGGCGATGCCGGACAGGATGCGCAGGTCGGGCAACGAGGACGGGTTGGTGAACACGGCATCGAAGGGACGCGGTCGACCTTCCCAGGTGATGAACGTGCCCGACTTGTCGCTGACGGGCGCGACCGGAAGGACGACGTCGGCCAGTCGCGTTACGGCGGTCTCCCGCTGCTCCAGGCTGACGACGAAACGTGCTGCCTCGATGGCAGCAAGAGTGGCGGCCGGGTCGCTGGTGTCTTCGGGATCGACACCGCCGATAACGAGTCCACCGAGCGCACCGGCTGCGAGCGCCGCGACGATCTGGTCACCGTCACGCCCGACAGCGGTAGGCAGGGAATCCACTCCCCAAGCGGCAGCAGCGTCGACGCGAGCGGCTGCGTCGCCGGCGGGACGACCGCCGGGCAGCAGGGTCGGCAGGCATCCCGCTTCGACAGCACCCCGGTCGCCGGCACGACGTGGCACCCACGCCAGTCGGGCGCCGGTGGTGCGGGCCAGGTCGAGAGCGGCCGTCAGGGCGCCATGGCTCTGGGCCAGCCGCTCGCCGACCAGGATGACGCCGCCGGTGTCGAGGGCGACCTCGCCGTCGGAGACGAGGGCGGCCAGTGCGTCTGCCTCGCTGCCGGGGGCGGTGGCGATCACGTGGGCGTTCATCTTGGCCAGGCCGCGGGTCGTGTAGGGCGAGAGCGCCACGATCCGAGTCGATGCCTTCGAGGCCTTGCGCAGCCGCAGGAAGATCGTTGCGGCTTCGTCCTCGGGCTCGAGGCCGGCGAGCACTACGACGGAGGCTGTCTCCAGGTCGGCGTACTGCACCTCGTTGGAGAGGGCCACGAACGAGGCCAGGAAGTCGGCCTCCTCGGCGCTGTGGGGACGCGCACGGAAGTCGATGTCATTGGTGCCGAGAGCAACCCGGGCGAACTTGGAGTAGGCGTAGGCATCCTCGGCACTCACCCGTCCACCGGTGAGTACGGCGCTGGCACCCGCCGCCTGAAGTCCGCGGGCAGCGACAGCGAACGCCTCGGGCCACGATGCCGGCCGCAGTTGGCCGTCTCCGCCGTCCTCGATCCGGTCGCGCACCATGGGGTAGGTCAGCCGGTCGTCCTGCCGGGCGTAGTGGAAGGCGAAGCGGTCCTTGTCGCTGATCCACTCCTCGTTGACCTCGGGGTCGTTACCCGCGAGGCGGCGCATGACCTTGCCCCGGCGGTGATCGATGCGGATCGCAGCACCGCACGAGTCGTGCTCGGCGATGCCGGGGGTGGAGACCAGGTCGAACGGGCGGGACCGGAACCGGTAGTCGGCACTGGTCAACGCCCCCACCGGGCAGATCTGGATGGTGTTACCGGAGAAGTAGGACAAGAACGGCGCGCCGTCGGCGATACCGATCTGCTGCTGCGCACCCCGCTCGATCAGTGCGATGAAGGGGTCACCGGCGATCTCGTTGGTGAAGCGGGTGCAACGCTGGCACACGATGCAGCGTTCCCGGTCAAGAAGGATCTGGGGCGAGAGGTTGAGCGGCTTGGGGAAGGTGCGCTTGACGCCTTCGAACCGGGTCTCGCCGCGACCGTTGGACATCGCCTGGTTCTGCAGCGGGCATTCGCCACCCTTGTCGCACATCGGGCAGTCGAGCGGGTGGTTGATGAGGAGGAACTCCATCATTCCCTGCTGCGCCTTGTCCGCGACCGGGCTGGTGACCTGGGTCTCGACGACCATCCCGTCAGCGACGCTCAGCGTGCAGGATGCCTGCGGCTTGGGGAACGGCTTGCCGTTGCCGGCGTCGGGTACCTCGACCAGGCACTGGCGGCAGGCACCGACGGGTGCGAGCAGCGGGTGGTCGCAGAACCGTGGGATCTGGACGCCGATCTGTTCGGCGGCGCGGATGACCAAGGTGTCCTTGGGAACGCTGACCTGTACCCCGTCGATGGTGACGGTGACGAGGTTGGTCGGCTCGGGGGTTGTCGTCATGCTTTGGCTCCAGCGTTGGCGAACACGGCCGAAGCGGCCGGGTCGAAGGGGCACCCGCCGTGCTCGAGGTGCGCGAGGTATTCGTCGCGGAAGTATTTGATCGAGCTCGAGATCGGGCTGGTCGCGCCATCGGCCAAGGCACAGAAGGAGCGACCCAGGATGTTGTCGCACTGGTCGAGCAGCAGGTCGATGTCGGACTCGCTGCCCTGTCCCTTCTCCAGCCACGCCAGCGTCTGCGCCAGCCACCACGTGCCCTCACGGCACGGGGTGCACTTGCCGCAGGACTCGTGCTTGTAGAACTCGGTCCAGCGCAGCACTGCACGCACGACGCAGGTCGTCTCGTCGAAGATCTGCAGCGCGCGGGTGCCGAGCATCGACCCGACGGCGCCGACGCCCTCGAAGTCGAGAGGCACGTCGAGGTGCTCAGCGGTCAGAAGCGGGGTGCTTGACCCGCCCGGGGTCCAGAACTTGAGCTGGTGACCCTCGCGCATACCGCCGGCCAGGTCGATCAGCTCGCGCAGCGTGATACCGAGCGGAGCCTCGAACTGACCCGGGTTGGTGACATGGCCCGAAAGACTGAAGATGCCGTAACCCTTGGACTTCTCGGTGCCCATGGAGGAGAACCAGTCGGCGCCGTTGGCGATGATGCTGGGCACCGAGGCGATCGACTCGACGTTGTTGATCACCGTCGGGCTCGCGTAGAGCCCGGCGACCGCGGGGAACGGCGGCCGCAGTCGGGGCTGGCCACGCCGACCCTCCAGGCTGTCGAGCAGGGCGGTTTCCTCACCACAGATGTAGGCACCCGCCCCGGCATGCACGACGATGTCGAGGTCGTAGCCCGATCCGTGGATGTTCTTGCCGAGATGACCGGCGAGGTAGGCCTCCTGCACGGCCCGCTGGAGACGGCGAACCACGTGGAGCACCTCACCTCGGACGTAGATGAAGGCGTTGTTGGCGCGGATCGCGAACGAGCTGATGATGACGCCCTCAACCAGCGTGTGCGGGCTGGCCATCATCAGCGGGACGTCCTTGCAGGTGCCCGGCTCCGACTCGTCGGCGTTGACGACCAGATACTTCGGCTTCGGGTTGTCCTGCGGGATGAAGCCCCACTTCATGCCGGTAGGGAAGCCCGCGCCACCGCGACCACGAAGGCCGGAGTCCTTGACGATGGTGATGATGTCGTCGGGGGCCACCGTGAGCGCCTTCTTCAAGGCGTCGTAGCCGCCGCGGGCCTCGTAGGCCGCCAGCGTCCACGCGCGCTCGTCACCCCAGTTGTCGCTCAGGACCGGGGTCAGCACGTCAGTCATTCTTCTCACCCTTGGTGTGCGTGTCGTCCTCGTGCTTCAGGTCGGCGTCCGAACGGTGGATGGCGCCCTCGGTGTCCTGACGCTCGGCCTCATGGCTGCCGTCGGCACCCCGGGCGGCCTGTCCGGCACTGTTCCCCGACTGGGCGCGAGCAGCACCCTCGGGTGCTGTCCAGCCCTTCTCCCGGGCGATCGCCAGCCCGACCAGCGAGGACGGGCCAGCGGCCGGGCCCTCGTCGGCAAGGTTGTCGGAGTAGCCGGCCAGCACTCGTTCGGCCTGCTTCCAGGTGCACAGTTTCGGGCCCCGGGTGGAGTGGACGTCCTTGCCGGCACGCAGGTCGTCGACGGCTTGGATGGCCGACTCGGGTGTCTGGTTGTCCATGAACTCCCAGTTGACCATCATCACCGGGGCGTAGTCACAGGCCGCGTTGCACTCGATGTGCTCGAGGGTGACCTTGCCGTCTGCCGTGGTCTCGTCGTTGCCGACCTCGAGGTGGTCCTTGAGCCGCTCCAGGATCAGGTCCCCGCCCATGACAGCACACAGCGTGTTGGTGCACACGCCGACCAGGTAGTCGCCGACCGGCTTGCGCTTGTACATCGTGTAGAAGGTCGCAACGCCGCTGACGTCGGCGGCGGAGATGTCCAGCACCTCCGCGCACGCCTCGATGCCCTCGGGCGTGACGCGGCCCTCGACCGACTGCACGAGGTGCAGCATCGGAAGCAGCCCTGAGCGGCCCTCGGGGTAGCGGGCGGCGATGGCCCGCAGTTCGGCGTAGGTCTCTTCGGAGAGCGGCGTCTGGTTCTCGGTGAACCTGGGCGGCGGGTCGTAGGTGAAGCTCATCGGTCAACGCCTCCCATGACGGGGTCGATCGAGGCAATGGCGACAATGACGTCGGCGATCATGCCGCCCTCGGCCATCACGCTCGTTGCCTGGAGATTGGTGAAGGACGGGTCTCGGAAGTGCGCCCGGAAGGGGCGCGTCCCGCCGTCGGAGACGACGTGCGCGCCGAGCTCGCCGCGGGGCGACTCGACTGGCACGTAGACCTGACCCGGCGGCACCCGGAAGCCCTCGGTGACCAGCTTGAAGTGGTGGATCAGTGCTTCCATCGACTCACCCATGATGTGCCGGATGTGGTCGAGGGAGTTGCCCATACCGTCCGAGCCGATCGAGAGCTGGCTGGGCCAGGCGATCTTCTTGTCGGCCACCATGACGGGCGCACCTTCGAGGTCGGCCAACCGGTCGGCGGCCTGCTCGATCAGTTTGAGCGACTCCCACATCTCGTTGAGACGGATCCGGAACCGGCCGTAGGCATCGGAGGAGTCCCAGGTCTGCACCTCGAAGTCGTAATCCTCATAACCGCAGTAAGGCTCTGACTTGCGCAGGTCCCAGGCGTAGCCGGTGGCGCGCAGCGGCGGACCGGACAGGCCCAGCGCAAGGCAGCCGGCCAGGTCGAGGTGCCCGACGTTCTCGAGGCGAGCCCGGAAGATGGGGTTGGCGTTGCAGAGGGCTGCGTACTCGGGCAGCCGCTTCTTCATCAGGGCCACGAAGTCGCGGATCTCGTCCAGGGCACCTGGTGGCAGGTCCTGGGCGACGCCGCCGGGGCGGATGAAGGCGTGGTTCATCCGCAGGCCCGTGATCAGCTCGAAGAGGTCGAGGACCAGTTCACGCTCACGGAAGCCCATGGTCATCACGGTCAGGGCACCGATCTCCATGCCACCGGTGGCGACGGCGACCAGGTGCGAGGAAATCCGGTTGAGCTCCATCAGGAGCACCCGCATGACCGAGGCCTTCTCGGGGATGTCGTCCTCGATGTCGAGCAACCGCTCGACACCCAGCGCGTAGGTCGCCTCGTTGAAGAAGGGCGAGAGGTAGTCCATCCGGGTGCAGAACGTCGTGCCCTGTACCCAGGTGCGGTACTCCATGTTCTTCTCGATGCCGGTGTGGAGGTAGCCGATGCCACAGCGGGCCTCGGTCACCGTCTCGCCCTCGATCTCGAGGATCAGTCGGAGGACGCCGTGGGTCGAGGGGTGCTGGGGCCCCATGTTGACCACGATCCGCTCCTCGGCGGCGTCGCCCAGACCCTCGGTGATCGAGTCCCAGTCCTGGCCGGTCACGGTGAAGACCCTGCCTTGGCTGGTCTCGCTCGGGTCGGCGTAGAAGTCCTGCTCTGTCGTCATTAGTTGTACGACCTCCGCTGGTCCGGCGGGGGAACGCTTCCGCCCTTGTATTCCACAGGGATGCCGCCCAAGGGGTAGTCCTTGCGCTGCGGGTGGCCCGGCCAATCGTCGGGCATCAGGATCCGGGTCATGGCCGGGTGGCCGTCGAACTGGATACCGAACATGTCCCACGCCTCGCGCTCGTGCCAGTCGTTGGTCGGGTAGATGCTGACCAGGCTGGGGATGTGCGGGTCGGCGTCGGGGCACGAGACCTCGAGCCGGATCCGACGGTTGTGGGTCATTGAGAGCAGGTGGTAGACCGCGTGCAGTTCGCGCCCGGTGTCGTCGGGGTAGTTGACTCCGCTGACGCCGGCGCAGAACTCGAACCGCAGGTTCTCGTCGTCGCGCAGCATCTGGGCGACGAACGCCAGGTCCTCGCGGCGTACGTGGAAGGTGATCTCGCCCCGGTGAACCACGACCCGTTCGATGGCGGCGTCGAGATCGGTCTCCCTGAGTCGGGTCTCGAGCGCGTCGGCCACCTCGTCGAACCAGCCACCGTAGGGGCGCTGGGCGTCGTCGGGGTAGACCGTGGGGCTCTGGAGCCCGCCGTAGCCGGAGGTGTCGCCGGTGCCCTTGACGCCGAACATGCCACTGCGTGAGCCGACGGCGCGGCTGATCTCCTGGTCGCCGGCGACCAAGTCGTTCGACGGGTCCTGGGTCTTGCCCTGGTTGTCCTCGGTCATCGCAGGAGCCCCCGCATCTGCGAGGTCGGCAGCGCCTTGAGGGCACCGGCCTCGAGTTCTTCGATCTGAGCGAGACGATTGCTGCCGAGCTTGGTGTCCTGGACCTGCGCGTGCAACTTCATGATCGCGTCGATCAGCATCTCGGGACGCGGCGGACAGCCGGGCAGATACATGTCGACGGGGACGACGTGGTCGACACCCTGGACGATCGCGTAGTTGTTGAACATGCCACCACTGCTGGCGCACACGCCCATGGCGAGCACCCACTTGGGCTCAGCCATCTGGTCGTAGATCTGACGCAGCACCGGAGCCATCTTGTTGCTGACCCGCCCGGCCACGATCAGCAGGTCGGCCTGGCGCGGACTGGCCCGGAAGACCTCCATACCGAAACGGGCCAAGTCGTACTTGGGACCACCGGAGGTCATCATCTCGATGGCACAACAGGCCAACCCGAAGGTGGCCGGCCAGAAGGACGCCTTGCGCATGTAGCCGGCAACACCCTCGACGGTCGTCAGTAGGACGCCGCTCGGGAGCTTTTCCTCGATACCCATGGACTAATCCCAATCCAATCCGCCGCGGCGCCAGACATACGCGTAGGCCACGAACACGGTTGCGATGAAGAGGACCATCTCGATCAGGCCGAAGAACCGCATCGCGTCGAAGTGCACGGCCCACGGGTAGAGAAAGATGATCTCGATGTCGAAGATGATGAAGAGCATCGCGGTGATGTAGTACTTCACCGGGAATCGGCCGCCACCGACCGCCTGCGGCGTCGGTTCGATGCCGCACTCGTAGGAGTCGAGGCGGGCCCGGTTGTAGCGCTTGGGACCTATCACGGCGCTCATGCCCACGGAAAGAACCGCGAACGCGGTCGCCAGGAGGGCCAGCGCCAGCACTGGGGTGTAGAGCTCCGTCTACGACGTTCCGTCCACTCGCCTTGCGGAGGTCTCGGCGGCGCGGGGGGGGTCGGGGTGGCTGGCGTCTGGGGTGGC
>JARICB010000219.1 GCA_029264225.1 Nocardioides sp.
GGCCTTCAGGGAAGCAACGCCTGCGTCGAAGGTGTCGGTGGTGTCCACGCCGTGGCGGGCCTCGGGGGAGCCGGCCGCCCAGACGGCCCTGACCCCGCTCCACGGTTGGAGTGAGGTCGAGAGCTGCTCGGGGAAGATCCAGCGGTTGCCCGCATCGCGGGCTGCGTCCAGCACGGCGCGGCCGACGGCGATGTGATCAGCCTGGTTGAGTGATCGGCCACCGAAGGTGTCGCGGAAGTTTCCGGTGATGACGATCTCAGGGCGGTGGTGCCGGATCACCTCGGCCAGCAGTCGCCGCAGCGCGACGCCGTACTCGATGATGCCGTCAGGCTGTCTGAGGAACTCCACCTCGGAGACGCCGACGACACGCGCCGACTCGACCTGCTCGGCCTCGCGTACACGGCGACACTCGTCGGGATGCAGACCGTCGATGCCGGCCTCACCGCTGGTCACCATGCAGTAGACGATCTGCTTGCCCTGGCCGGTCCAGCGTGCGACCGCTGCGGCCGCGCCGAACTCCAGGTCGTCGGGATGCGCCACGATGCACAGTGCACGCTCCCAGTTCTCGGGTAGGGGTTCGAATGTCGGGCGCTCCTGGCTCATGCATCGAGCATGACGCAATCGGATGGCACCTACCAGTGCTCCCGCTGAGGGGGACTACCAGCAGAGGTCCCAGGAGCCGCGCAACAGGCTTTTGGCGACCTTCTCTGCCCTCTGGTAGTCGCGAGTCCGCTGGAAGGGGTCATTGCGGTAGACGTAGGAATTCGCGAAGCCCCTGCGGATCTGCTCCCGACCGACATCGACGCCGCCACGCTGGACGTAACGCAGCCAGCGGCCGTAACGGTCGCGATCTGCCTGGCTCGGGTCCGATACGAGCAACACCCGCGAGCCGACCGGTGCGAGACGCGCCATGTGGGCCGAGGCAGCGTCGCCACCGCACTCCTTGCCGCCGTAGACCTCCGGGGTGTCGATCCCGAGAAGTCGCACCGATCTCGCACCCACACCCTGGATGCGGACCTTGAGCGTGTCACCGTCGGTCACCTTGACAACGTTGCCCCAGTGTCGCTGGACCGGGCCGCTGTTGCCCGAGCCGTCGGGGTTGGTGCCGGCTCCGCTGCCACCGGGAGCGGGAGCGGGCGGCGGGGTGGGAGTCGGTGCGGGCGGCTTGGTCTGGCCGACGAGGGGGAGGGGTTTGCCGCTACCGATGCACGGACACGGGTTCGACTCGCAGGCGATCCCGTCGCCCTCGGAGTCGAGTCGGTGCGGGTCGCCCGGGCCGGCGTTGAGGAAGAACGTCTGTGCTGCGGCCTGCGACGCGAAGTCCCCGCAGTCCATGTCCACAGCGGCGCCAGCGGGTTGTGTCCCGAGTGAGACGACCACCGTCGCGGCGGCCAGCAGGACAAGGGACAGCAGGCTTCTTCGCATCCGCCAATGCTGACTGCACCCGGGCGCGGTGTCTGGCGAACGCGAGATTCCATTAAGGAAATTGATCAAGACCGAATGGTTTAGACATGCTTGACGGCGGGGTCGACTGACGCCACACTTCACCCCGGCAGATCAGCCAAGGAGAATTGCAAGGGTAGGTCGGGTTAATTGCGGGACGACGCTGATTCTGTACGCCTTGATGCGCTGACGGGGATCCGCATCTTCGCGGCCACGGCAGTATTCATGAGCCACTTGGTCACGCCTGAATACCTGCCTCAGCAGGTTCGCCTCTTCATGGCGGCGGGTTATAACGGGGTCACTCTCTTCTTCGTGCTCTCTGGCTTCGTGCTGGCATGGAACTACAGCGATCGACTCGCGCCGGAACGCATCAACTCGCGCGCTGTCTGGTCGTTCGCGGTGGCTCGATTCGCGCGCCTCTACCCGCTCTACCTTGTCGCGCTGCTCTGGGTTACGAAGGGCTCCTTCGGGTCATATGGGCTTCAGCACCTGCTCGCGATTCAAGCGTGGAGCCCAGATGTCGCGGTCGCCTATGCGTTCAACGGACCCGGTTGGTCCATTGGCGTCGAACTGTTTCTGTATGCCTGTTTCCCGATCTTGCTCGTCGCCCTGCTCAGAGTGCGCTCCTCACCCCGTGCACTGATACTGATTGCGATGCTGACCGCAGCGGCGCTGGGGGCCTTGACCTGGTGGTTCGTGACGACTGGCCGCGCGGATCTGCCGTGGGCCGATAGCGCTTCGGCTCACCGGTGGCTGTATCGAATGCCGTTGACCAGGCTCGGGGACTTCGCGTTGGGAATCATCGCGGCACTCTTGGTTCGGACTCGACGCCTGCCTGTGTGGCTGGCTGGCGTGGCTCAGGTCATTGGCGTTGGTTCGTTCCTTACGCTGATGATGTGGGACTCGTTGTTCCTCAGCGCTTGGTCATGGGACTTCGCCTATGCCCTGCCGTCCTTCTTGCTGATCTTGGGGCTCGCCTCGAACCCCCAGACCTACCTCGCGAAGGTTCTTGGCACCAGGCCCCTGGTTCTCGCAGGCGAGTCGTCCTATGCGTTCTATCTGTTCCATGTGCCGCTGATCGCGGCGTTCGGCATTGGGCTGGGCGTCTACACCACGTGGGTTGGATGGACATTGGCCACCGCGGCAGGGTTCTTCATGATCCTGTTCACGGCCACGGGTGCGCACCACATCATCGAACGGCCCACCCAGCGGTGGCTACGGAGGATCCTCGATCCGAGTCCCCGACCTCCCAGTGTCCGTGCGGACTCACCTCAGCCGGACAACCAACCCGAGTTGGTGAGCAGTACGCACTCTCGATGAGGGGTGGCGATGGTGCCGGACACCACCCACTACCGGGATGCGTCAACCCACGTGGACTCTCACCCCAGGGTGGCTCTAGAGTCTGACGCGGTCTCGAGCCTCACGCGCGGGGTCACCCTGTCGTCCGAGGTTGGCGAGCACGACATCTGTACCAGACTGGTCGGATGGCAAGGGGCGGTAGCTCAGTCGGTTAGAGCAGAGGACTCATAATCCTTGGGTCGTGGGTTCGAGCCCCACCCGCCCCACCAGACGGGCGTTGAACCCGAATCACGGGGTGGTCACCGCCATGCGGGCAGGGCCGCGATGACGATCTCGTCGACATGGCCGTGCCGCTCCAGTCTGCCGAGCGAACGGAGACGACGAAGCCCTTGTCTACGGGATCAGCCGTCCAGTCAGGGCGCGGCTTCCAGGGAGTCGGGCCCGGATAGGGAGGTCAGATGAACCGTTCCCGATAGCTGCGCAGCGCAGCCTGCCCCTGATCGAGGGCAGTCGCCAGCGAGTCGATGATCGGACCCGAGCCTTGGGTCGTGCCGGACTCGGCGACCTCTTCCAACTCCCTGGCCAGTGCTGCTACCCGGACGACACCGATGTTGGAGGCACTGCCGAGGAGCCGATGGGCGCCGAAGCGAAGGTCATCGGGAGTCTGCGCTGCCCGCAACGTCTCGATGGCCTCGGCCGCACCCGCGTCGAAGCGGTCGAGTACGCGGGTGAGGTACGTCGAGTTGTCGGGGTCCATCGTCCGGAGCTCTTCGAGACGAGCCGTGTCGAGCACACAGTCGTCATCGGCCGGCACCGGAGCCGCGGCGGGAACCACGGCCGCAGGCAGGGTGGCACCCACATCGGCCTCGGGCTGATCACTGAGCCACTTGGCCAGCGTGCGTGCGAGCGCCTCTCGACCGACCGGCTTGGTCAAGAAGTCGTCCATCCCGGCCGCCAGACACCGTTCCCGTTCGCCGGCCACGACGTTGGCCGTCATCGCCACGATCGGTAAGCGGTCACTGTCGGACTCACCGGCTCGGATCTGTTTGGTGGCGGCGTAGCCGTCGAGGCCAGGCATCTGTACGTCCATCAGCACCAGGTCATAACTGCCTTGGTCGAGCATGTCGAGTGCGACCAGCCCGTTGTCGGCAACGTCAGAGGTATGGCCGAGAGTGGCGAGCATTCCGGAGGCGACCAGTTGGTTGACGGCGTTGTCCTCCACCACCAACACATGGCGGGGGGACACAGCAGGCGTCTCGGCGGTTGTGGGGGGCTGCGATGGGTCATCCTCGTCGCCCGGGGCGATGACCGCGGTGAACCAGAAAGTGCTTCCTTCACCAGCCTCGCTGTGGTAGCCGACGTCGCCGCCCATGGCCTGGGCGAGTTGACGCGAGATAGCCAACCCAAGTCCGCTGCCGCCGAAGACGCGGGTGGTCGTTGAATCAGCCTGCTCAAAGGGCGCGAAGATGTCGCCGCTGTCGGGGCTGATGCCGATACCGGTATCCGTGATCACCACGGCGACGCTTACCGACCCGTCCAATTCTCTGGTCAACACCTCCACCTCGACACTGCCGACGCTGGTGAACTTCACCGCGTTGGCCAGCAGGTTGGCGTAGATCTGGCTGATCCGGATGGGGTCGCCGCGCAGCCGCCCGGGCGAGTCTCCATAGCTGATGTCGAAGTCAAGTCCCTTGGCCACGGCGTTCTCGCGCAGTGGCGCGGTAACTTGCTCCAGCACCGACTTCAGGTCGAAGCCTACTGTCTCCAGTCGCATGCGACCGGCCTCGATCTTGCTGAAGTCGAGGATGTCGTTGATCAACGTCATGAGCAGCTCGCCCGAGTATCGGATGCCGTCGGCGAGCCGGGTCTGGTTCGTGTCCAGCGTCGTACGGCGCAGCAGTTCGTTGAGCCCGATCACACCGTTGAGGGGGGTTCGGATCTCGTGGCTGACCATGGCCAGGAACTCTGATTTCTGCCGCGACACCGTGATGGCCCGGTCGCGCGCCTCGGCGATCGAACGTTGCGCCAGTTCGCGTGCCAGGACGTGCTCGAGTTGGAGAGTCACCACATCCGCGTAGTGCTCGATCAAGTCATACTGGACGAGTCCTGGCCCCGCAGTGATGACAGCGACGGCGTAGACGCCGCCGTCATGTCGAATAGGGAACGCGAGAGTGGTCCGATCCTCGTCCCACTCCTTTGCTCCGGTGCGGGCGCACCGGGACGCGATCTGGCGCTCCAAGGCAGCGTGCGCCGGGTCTGCGGCATCCTCCACCGCTGCCCGTGCCCGGTCCTCCTCGTCGGGGTGCACACGAATGAGCTCTCCGTCTTCGACGAGGAAACCGATGGCGCGCTGCCAGTCCTCGATCAGCAACAGCAGGTCACGCCCGCGGGCCAGCACGTCGGCCAGGCTGCGAGCGTCATTGGCTAGGGAGGCCACTCCTTGTAGGAGGTTGTACTGCTCCAGTTGGAGGTTGAGCCTTTCGGTCGCGCTGGCGATCTCTTGGCGTTCCTGGCGTCGTCGCGAATAGTCGCTCAGTCGCAGAAGGACGCACGTCTGTCCCGTCTCGGGATGCTGCATCAGCTGTTCTCGTATCAGCACCCACATCGTGGAGCCGTCCTTACGCACGATCAGCGTCTCGACGTCCTCGGTGTTGACGATCCCAGCGGCGACCAGGGCCAGATGTTCTGCGAGTTGCGCCTTGCCGGTGCTGTCGTGCACGTCGAACAGGGTGAGGTCGGCAAGTTCCGCGACGTCACGCCCACACATGCTCGCGACCCGGGGGTTGGCGTAGAGGGTGCGGCCCTGGAGGTCGATGACCCAGATCCCGTCGATGAGTCGCTCCACGACCTGCTGGAAGAAGCCGTTGTCACCATCGCCCCACGTGGGGTGCGGGTCTGGGAGGGGGGTGTCCATGCCTATCAACTCTCGCCGGCGACGAGGTAACCGTCGTCCACGCGCTGAAGTTGCAGACTGACTTGGTCGTCGATGTTGGCACCCTTGACGGTGCGATACTTCACGTCATAGCTGACGGTGAGTGCTTCCGGGTCGACCTGGATGTTGCTCGCGTTGGCCTGCGAGATCTTCTGCCAGAAGGCGTTGTAGCGCGCGAAGTCGCCGCTGGCACTCTGGAACTCCGGGCTCAGCATGGCGAAGGCCGCCCTGCGGTCGGAGGTGACGGTCGCGAGGTAGCTGGTGATGAACGAGGTGACATCCTTGCGAGTGGCGGCGCGGGCTGCTTCCTGTTCGGTGGCCGGGTCGGTGCTGGCCTCCGTGCTCGGCTCAGCGGGAGTCGAGGACTGTGCCTGCGGTGGCGCGGGTTCGTCCTGATTGATCAGCACAATGCCGGCAATAACTGCGATCACGACGAGGGCGGCCGCTCCGAACCAGACGAAGGGGGAGCGGGACCTGCGCTGCGCCGCGAGCGGCGTTGCCGCACTGTCATGGGTAGCGGGGCCGGCAGGGACCGCCGCCAAGACATCGGTGGTCGGCGTGGCAGCGGAGTCCGGCAACCGGGTAGAGGTCGCACCGATCGCGGCAGGGTCGTCGCGGATCTGGGCCAAGCGGTCGCGGACGTGATCCATGGACCACCGATCGGCCGGGTCGCGCGCCATCGTCGCGCTCAGCACGTCGGCAAAAGCGCCGGCGTCCGTCAGCCGTGGAGGCTCCTCATGCACGATCTTGTAGAGCCCACCGATGAGATTGTCGCTGATGTCGTAGGGCGCCCGGCCGGACAGCGCGTGGAAGAGCGTGGCACCCCGCGACCTCACGTCGCTGGAGTTGTTGGCCCCCGCGCCCGATGCCACCTCGGGGGCCAGGTAGGCCGGTGACCCGGTGACCAGTCCAGTCTGGGTCAGACTGGCGTCGGCCTCGGCCCGAGCGATGCCGAAGTCGGAGAGCTTGGCCTGACCGTTTCTCGTTACCAAGATGTTGGAGGGCTTCACATCGCGGTGGGTGATGCCGACGTGGTGCGCCACCGTGAGCGCATCCGCGACCTGCCAGATGATGTGCGCCAC
>JARICB010000281.1 GCA_029264225.1 Nocardioides sp.
CTGCCGCACCTCAACCCCGGTGTCATGTCTTGGGAGGAGATGACCCGACTCAAGCCGGTCTCCCCCTCGATGGGAATGATGCTGGAGACCACCTCCCGGCGTCTGTTCGAGACCCGGGGCGAGGCCCACTTCGGCTCCCCCGACAAGGACCCGGCCATTCGCTCGCGGGTGCTCGAGGATGCCGGGCGCCTCTCGATCCCGTTCACCACCGGACTGCTGGTCGGGATCGGCGAGAGTCTGACCGAGCGGGCGGAGACGATCTTCGAGCTGCGCCGGATCGCCCGTCTCTACGGGTCGATCCAGGAGGTCATCGTCCAGAACTTCCGGGCCAAGCCCGACACGGCGATGCGGCATGCCGACGACCTGGACCTTGCTGAATACCGGGCCAGCATCGCCGTCTCGCGGATCGTGCTGGGGCCGAGCATGCGCATCCAGGCGCCGCCCAACCTGGTCGACACCCTTGAATGCCGGGCCCTGATCGAGGCCGGTGTCGACGACTGGGGTGGGGTCTCGCCGCTGACGCCCGACCACGTCAACCCCGAACGACCCTGGCCATCGCTCGAACGGCTTCGTGCCGTCACCGCCGACGCCGGTTTCGATCTCTTGCCACGCCTGACGATCCATCCGCACTACGTCCGCCAGCGCACCCCGTGGCTCGATCCACGCCTCGACGGCCACATCGACGCGCTGGCCGCGCCCGACGGCCTCGCGCGCAGCGACGTACGTCCCCGGGGTCTGCCGTGGCAGGAACCCGACGCCGTGATCGACGGGACGGGTCGTACCGACCTCCACGCCACGATCGACACGACCGGACGCACCGGCGACCGACGTGAGGACTTCGACAGCGTCTACGGCGACTGGTCGGCGCTGCGCGAGTCTGTCGCCGCGATGCCTGCCGGTCAGAGCGGCGGTGGCGAGGGCTACGCCGCCTTGGCGGCCGCCGAGCGAGACCCGGCCAGCCTGACCGACGAGCAGGCCCTGGCACTGATGTCGGCCGAAGGCGACCTGCTCGACGCGGTCTGCCGCCTCGCCGACGACCTGCGACAAGAGGCCGTGGGTGACGAGGTCACCTACGTCCTCAACCGCAACATCAACTTCACCAACATCTGCTACGTCGGCTGCCGCTTCTGCGCGTTCGCCCAACGCAAGACCGACGCCGACGCGTTCACCCTCTCCCTCGACCAGGTGGCCGACCGGGCCCAGGAGGCGTGGGAACTAGGGGCGAGCGAGGTCTGCATGCAGGGCGGCATCGACCCGGAGCTCCCGGCGAGCGCCTACTTCGACCTGGTCAGCGCCGTGAAGACCCGGGTGCCGCAGATGCACGTGCACGCCTTCAGCCCGATGGAGATCGTCAGCGGAGCGGCCCGCACCGGACTCTCGATCGAGGACTTCCTGATCAAGGCCCGCGAGTCTGGCCTCGACACGATCCCGGGCACGGCAGCCGAGATCCTCGACGACGAGATCCGGTGGGTGCTTACCAAGGGCAAGTTGCCCGCACAGACGTGGATCGAGGTCGTGACCACTGCACACAAGGTCGGGCTGCGGTCGAGCTCGACCATGATGTACGGGCACGTCGACAACCCGCTGCACTGGGTGCGACACCTGCGAGTGCTGCGCCGGATCCAGGACGAGACCGGCGGCTTCACCGAGTTCGTGCCGTTGCCGTTCGTGCACACCAGCTCGCCCATCTACCTGGCCGGCGTGGCCCGGCCTGGGCCGACGCAGCGCGACAACCTGGCCGTGCACGCGATGGGCCGGATCATGCTGCACGGCTCGATCGACCACATCCAGACCAGCTGGGTCAAGCTCGGCATCGACGGCACCCGGGCCATGCTGAAGGCCGGGGCCGACGACCTCGGCGGCACCCTG
Organism: Nocardioides sp.; assembly: GCA_029264225.1. GTDB lineage: Bacteria > Actinomycetota > Actinomycetes > Propionibacteriales > Nocardioidaceae > Nocardioides. Next base: position 1,870 of record JARICB010000281.1, read on the forward strand.
ATGGAGGAGACGATCTCCCGAATGGCCGGCAGCGAGCACGGCTCGGCGAAGACAGTTGCCGAGCTGGTCGAGATCGGCGCCGGCATCGGTCGGCCCGTGGTGGAGCGGACCACGACCTACGCTCGCCCGGCGCGCCGCGTCTGAGGGGTCTAACGCAGGCCCAACCGGACGCACCGTTGCGCCGTCACTCCAGAGCACAGATCGTCGAGGGTCATCGCCCCGCTGCCGACCAGGACGCTCGTCAGGTTGTTCACGGTGATCTCGATCGGCTCGAAGAGCCACGACGACACCCCCTCGTGATCGACCGGGTCGACGACTGGCTCATCGGCGAGCACTCTGACGGCAACCTCGGCCACCTGAGTACTCATGGCCGCGGCGGGGATGAAGGTGAACGACCTGCGCTGGCCGGCGATCAGTTCGCGAGCGGACATCAGATCGCTGTCGGGCGCTGATGCGTTGGTGGGGACAGTCGCCGGGGCGGGCATGCCGACGAACCAATCCGCGCCCGGCACCAGGTGTGCGTAGGCCAGCACCGGTACGTCGTCGGCGCGCTGCGTAAGGACTTCGGCACGCTCGGGGTCGACCGGGTCGAGGATGACCAGCGCCGCACCATCGCCGATCGCCTCGTCGAACTGCGCATCCTGGGTATCGGCGGCGCGTGCCGCGTCGTAGACCCGCACCGAGCAGTCCTCACACAGCTGCGTGACCCGCTCCTTGAGTACGTCGACCGCCAACGGTTGATCATGGCCGGCCGACTCGTCGGCTGCGAGCACCGCGATCAGCGTCGGTCTCGCCGACACGCAGCCCGTCAGCGCACCGGTGGAGAGGAGCCCCGTGCAGATCAGCACGATCGTGAAGAATTTCATCATGGCGAGGCCATCGTGGCCGAGAGCGCGCGGCGACGCCAGTCCTCTGCACGACCAAGCGGGCTAGCCGCGACCACTCGACGAACGGATCCGACGCGAGATCGAGTCGATCGCCACGGCCAATAGCAGGACAGCACCCGTCACCATGTAGCGCACCGACGAGTCGACCCCTACCAGGTTGAGACCCGTCTGGATGGCCTGCAACACGATGATGCCGAGCATCGCCGAGTAGGCCGAGCCCCGGCCGCCGAACAGCGACGTGCCACCGATCACCGCAGCCGCGATGGCAGTCAGGTTGGTGTCGGTAGTGCCGCTGGCCTGCGAGACGCTCGTCTGAAGGCCCGCCGCAAGCAGACCTCCGACCGCCGCCAGCAACGAGCAGAGCGCGAAGACCGAGAAGTAGATGCGGTTGACCTTGATCCCCGAGCGGCGGGCCGCCTCCTCGTTACCGCCCACCGCGAAGACGTGCCGGCCCCAGCGTGTGCGCCGCAGGGCCAGGTCCATCAGCACCACCAACAGCACGAAGAAGAGCCACAGATAGCTCCATCCGCGGTCGATGTTGACGTAGTAGGTGACCAGCCCCAGGCCTGCTAGGAGCAGCCCCGTCTTGACCAGCACCAGCGCGATGGGCGAAGTGCTGAGCCCTGCGGTCGCCCGTTGCCGGACGGTGAACAGTTGCGATCCCGCGTAGGCCAGGCCGATCAGCGCGACCAACAGGTAGGACATGGTCGGGCTGAGGAACTCGAATCGGGTGAACTGCACCAAGAACGAGTCGGAGGGCAGGTTGACGGTGCCGTTCTTGCCCAGCACGTAGAGCAGGGCGCCCTGGAAGCCCAGCAGGCCGGCCAGGGAGAAGACGAATGACGGCACCCCAAGTTTGGTGTAGAGCACCGCATAGAGCACACCGATCGCCACACCTACCGCCATTGCGGCCAGTATCGCGACGAACATCGACTGACCGTGCTCGACCATCAGGACCGCCATCACGGCGGCCGTGAAGCCGCTGACCGAGCCGACCGAAAGGTCGATCTCCCCCAGCAGCAGCACCAGCACGATGCCCAGGGCGATGATGCCGATCGGGGCAGCGAACTGGCTGATCGACACCAGACTGCGTGAGGACAGGAAGCGCGGTTCCGCGGAGTAGAACCCGATACTGATCACGATCAGACCCAGCACCACCGGGAGGCTGCCGAGCTCGCCGCTACGCAGCCTGTTCCAGAACAACTGCCCGTAGCCACGCAGTCCCTGCGTCCGAATCAGCCGTTCATCCGCCAGGTCGGCGGCGAGCGACGAGGCCGAGGAGTCGAACTGGACCCCAGCCCCGGGATCGTGGTCAGCCATCCTGCTCACCGTCCTCATCAGGCGCGAGATCGTCAGCGGGGAGTGTTCCGCGCGAGGCGCGGGCGGCCACGACGTTGTCGGAGGCACCGGTGATCGCAGCGACCAACTCCTCGGTCGTCGCCTCCTCCACCCGGAACTCGGCGGCGTTGCGCCCGAGCCGGAGAACGACGATGCGGTCAGCGACGGCCTGTACGTCGGCCATGTTGTGACTGATCAGGATCACGCCCAGCCCGGTCTGGCGGAGCCGCTCGACCAGGTTGAGCACCTCTGCGGTCTGAGCGACTCCTAGAGCAGCCGTGGGCTCGTCGAGCATGACGATCTTCGGGTTGCCTACCAGCGACCGGGCGATGGCGACGGTCTGGCGTTGGCCACCCGACAGCGACGCGATCGGGATACGCACCGAGGGGATCTTGGCCGACAAGGTGCGCAGCAGTCGCCACGCCTCCTTCTCCATCGACACCTCATCGATGAACGCGCCCTGACGCTTCTCCTGCCCGAGGAACAGGTTGGCGACCACATCAAGGTTGTCGCACAGGGCCAGGTCCTGGAACACGGTCGCGATGCCGAGGGCCTGAGCCTCCGAGGGGCCGCCGACGGTGATCTTGCGACCCGCGAAGGTGATGTCACCCTCGTCGGGGCTGTAGACCCCCGAGATGACCTTGACCAGAGTCGACTTGCCGGCCCCGTTGTCACCGACCAGGGCCACGACCTCACCCGCCCGCACGTCCAGGTGGACGTCTGAGAGGGCCTGGACCGCGCCGAAGCGTTTGGTGACACCGGCCAAGGACAGAACCACGTCCCCGGCCGGCGCCGGAGCCACCGATGTCTGGGTCATCAGGAGATGCCAGCCGCCTGGCACGCCTTCGCGTATTCACCGGTGCAGATGTCGGCGGCGGTGTAGAAGCCATCGGCGATCACGGTGTCCTTGACGTTGTCCTTGGTCACCACGATCGGGGTGAAGATGTAGGAGGTCACGTCCTCGTAGTCGCTCTGCTCGATGCCCGTAGCGCTCTTCGTAGGTACGTCGTCGCCCTTGGCCAGCGCAACGGCCACCTCGGCCGCAGTGTCTGCCTCGATCGGGATGGGCTTGTAGATCGTCATCGACTGCTCGCCGGCGAGAATCCGCTGGATAGCGGCAACCTCGGCGTCTTGGCCAGTGATCGGCGGCAGGGCATCGGCCGCGACTCCTCCGCCGGTGAGGGCCGCCACGACGCCGCCGGCCTGACCGTCGTTGGCCGCGTAGACGCCGTTGATCTGGTCCGCGTCGTACTTGCTCAGCATGTCGGTCACGAACGTCTGCGCGTTCTCCGGGCTCCAGTCGGGGTTGTCGTACTCCTCGAGGATCTTGACGTTGCTCTTGTCGAGGACGCTGTGCGCGCCGGCCTTGAACTGCGCGGCATTGGGATCGCTCGGTGCTCCGTTGAGCATCAAGATGTTGCCCTTGTCGCCCATCGCCTCGACGAGAGCCTCGGCCTGCATCTTGCCGACCGTCTCATTGTCGAAGGACATGTAGTAGTCGGCCTCCTTGATCAGTCGGTCGTACGCGATGACCTTGGCGTCGGCATCATGAGCGGACTGGACCATGCCCCCGGCGCCCGCTCCGTTGACGGGGTCGAGCACCAGGACGTTCGCGCCCTCGGAGATGGCGGTGTCGACCTGTTGCGACTGTTTCGCCTCGTCCTGGTCGGCGGTGTAGTAGACGACGTTGCAGTCCGCGCAGAGTTCGGCGACCTTCTTCTCGAACAGGGGCCGGTCGAAGGCCTCGTAGCGGGTCGTCTTCGACTCCGGGAGCAACAGTGCGATCGTCGGGTTGTCGTTGCCACCGGCGGAGTCTCCACCGCTCTGGGCGTCGTTGGCGCCACACGCCGACAGGGCGCCGGCACTGATAAGGAACGCAACGCCAACGGCGGCGAGGCGGAGAGTCGGACGGGGCATGGAGGTCTCCTGAGCGGCTGGGGCCCGTCAGATCGACGAACCGGATGGACGTGCCCTTAGTGTGCTAAGTCATCACCTT
>JARICB010000347.1 GCA_029264225.1 Nocardioides sp.
CGCGTGGTCACACCGTCGCTCGATCTGCACCTGAGCGTCGGTCGACGTACCGCCTTGGGGCACCTGCTCCGCGTCATCCCCCCTGCCTTGGCCACCAGCCCCGCCTGGTGCGCCCTCATCGACCCGATCGCCAGCGTGGTCATGCGCGGCGTGCGCACACGCGGGACAGCCGGTCAGGGCCGGCGGGAGTGGTACGGCGCGACGTCGGTCTACGCCATCACGTCGTTGAGCGGCAGTTGGCGCGGTGTCGACCTCGGTCGGCTGGCGCCCGTCGAGCCACCGTGCCGTTTCGGGTTCTCCTCGGTCCCGCGCCGGCCCAGCGTGACGACGGTGGTCACCACGGTCGAGCGCGACTGACGGAATGTCGCTACGCCAGCCTGCCCGCTCAGGGGAGCGAACTTCTTCGACGGGCTGGCGCGCGACGGCAGGACCGACTATTCGCCCAACCGGGTGCGTACCGAGAAGAGCTCGGGGAAGAAGGTCAGATCCAAGGCTCGGCGCAGGAAGTCCACGCCGCTGGAGCCGCCGGTGCCGACCTTGTGCCCGATCGTGCGCTGGACGACCTGGAGGTGCCGGAAACGCCACTGCTGGAAGTTGTCCTCGACGTCGACGAGCTCCTCGCAGGCCTCATAGACCCCCCAGTGCTCGGAGGGCGAGGCGTAGACGGTGCTGAACACCTTGATCAGGGCCGGGCTCTCGACGTAGGGCTGGCTGACGTCGCGGGCGAGGAGTTCGGCAGGTACGTCGTAGTCGCGGCGGGCCAGGTAGGCCAGGAACTCGTCGTACAACGAAGGCTCGTGCAGCAACGTGGACAGCTCGTGCTGCGCGGGCGGGTCGTGGGCGAAGACCTTGACCATGTCGGCATTCTTGTTGCCCAGCAGGAACTCGACCTCGCGGTACTGCACCGACTGGAAGCCCGACGAGGTGGCCAGGAACGGTCGGATCTCGGCGTATTCACTGGGGGTCAGGGTGGCGAGCACCGACCACTGGTCGGTCAGGGTGTGCTGGATGTGCTTGACCCGGGCGAGCCGTTTCAGCGCGGGCGCCAACTCGTCGGCTCGCAGCAGGTCGCGGGCCGAACGCAGTTCGTGGACCATCAGCTTGAGCCACAGCTCGCTGGTCTGGTGCTGGACGATGAACAGCAGTTCGTCGTGCTGGGGCGGGTCGCTCTGCGGCTGCTGCGCGGCGAGCAGCAGATCGAGGCGCAGGTAGTCGCCGTAGGACATCTGGCTGCTGAAGTCCTGCTCGATGCCGGGCTCGAGTTCACGCATGGTGCGTAGCGTAGACCCGGTGAAGGCGGTGGACCCGAGGGACGCGATGACGCGAAGTTGGCGACCGGGCTGGCCCTGCCCGGCGCTCGACACGCTGCGCCAGCAGCGTCGCGGCGGCGGGGACCCGACGTACCAGATCGAGGGTGCTCGGCATTGGCACGCGATGCGTACGCCGACCGGTGCGGCCACGCTGGCGGTGAGCCAGCGCTCCGACGGTGAGGTCGAGGCCTCCGCCTGGGGTGAGGGAGCCACGTGGGCCCTCGACGCGCTCCCCGGACTGCTCGGGGCCGACGACGACGTCAGCGGATTCGAGCCCGGGCATCCGGTGTTGTCCGCGCACTGGGCTCGTCATCCGCACTGGCGTTTCGGTCGCAGTGGACTGGTCGTGCAGTCACTCGTGCCGACGATCCTGGAGCAGAAGGTGACCGGTCAGGAGGCCCTGGCCGGCTACCGTTCCCTGATCCGCCGACACGGCGAACCCGCCCCCGGGCCGATGGTGAACCTCATGGTGCCGCCGACGCCCGAGACGATCCGGCTGATTCCGAGTTGGGAGTGGCTGCACCTGCACGTCGACCACGCCCGCTCCACGGCCATCCTGCGGGCCTGCGTCGTGGCCGATGGGCTGGAGCGGGCCGGAACCAGGGGGCCCGACGCGCTGGACGCTGCGTTGCGGAGCCTCCCGGGCATCGGAGTGTGGAGCAGTGCGGAGGTGCGACGGGTGGCGCTGGGCGACGCCGACGCGGTGAGCTTCGGCGACTATCACGTGGCCAAGGACGTGGGCTGGGCCATGACCGGTACGCCGTTCGACGACGCCGAGATGGCTGCGTTCCTTGAGCCCTGGCGCCCGCACCGCAACCGGCTCGTCACCCTGATCGGACAGGTCGCCGGGGGCCGACCCCGACATGGCGCCCGGATGGCGCCGCGGACACACCTGCCCGGCCGCACGCCGGGACGGCGCTGACGTCCGCTGAGCTGGCTGAGTCAGAGCAACGGACGCAGCGGTGCAAGCACGGCCTCGGTGAACTTGCGGTGCAGGTCACGGGCCTCCCACTCGCCGAGCGTCAGCTCGAGGCAGTTGGACTGGTCGGTCTCGAAGATGTTCTCCATGACCTCGGCGAAGTCTTCGTCGATCACCTCGAGATTGATCTCGTAGTTGCCCTGAAGACTCAACCGGTCGATGTTGGCCGTGCCGACCGTCGACCAACTGCCATCGATGGTCGCTGTCTTGGCGTGCACCATGGCGTCCTTGAAACGCAGGACTCGCACCCCCGCCGAGAGCAGTTGGCTGTAGTAGCCACGGGAGATCCAGTCGGCGACGATGTGGTTGGACTTCAGCGGCAGCAGGATCCGCACGTCCACTCCGCGCCGAGCCGCCTCGAGCAGGGCATCGACGAAGTCCTGGTCGGGCAGGAAGTAGGCCTGCGTCATCCAGACGTTCTTGGTGGCCCGGTTGATCGCCTCGAGATACATTCCCCGGATCGGGAACATCCACAGCCGCGGTACGTTGCGGTGAATCCGGGTGTGCGCCTCCCAGACGGAGTGGGTCTCCAACAGGAGCGGCCGCTCACTGTGACCGATCCGGCGGCGTCGGTTCAGGTTCCAGAAGTCGGCGAAGCCGCGTTTGAGGTCCCATACGCCGGGCCCGGTGATCCGCACGTGGGTGTCGCGCCACTCGGTCGCGTAGGCGGAGCCGATGTTGTAGCCGCCGAGGAAAGCCACCTCATCGTCGACCACCAGGATCTTGCGGTGGGTGCGCCCGTAGCGGCTGAGGTTCCAGAACTGGATACCGGCCGTGTAGATGGGGTAGCGCAGCACCTTCATCGTGTGTGGGAACCGCTTGAACGAGGGGGAGACCACCAGGTTGGCGAAGCCGTCGTAGATGACATAGACCTCGACCCCACGGGCGGCGGCGGCGATCAGGGCAGCCTTGAACTGCTCGCCGATCTCGTCGCCCTTCCAGATATAGGTCTCGAACAGGATCTGCCGGCGGGCGCCGTTGATGGCGGCCAACATGTCGTCGTAGAGGTCCTGGCCGAAGGTGTACGTCGTCAGCACTCCGTCGCCGACGGCCACCGTCTGCGGGGCCGAGATCGGGAACGGCTTGGGCTTCTTGTTACGACGTCGATAGGAGTCGACCAGCGACAGCGCGAGCGCGAAGAGAACTTGGAAGGCCACGAATCCGAGCAGAGTGCGTCGGACGACGGTCAGCATGCGGGCGGCGGTCACCTACGCATCTTGCCAGTTGTGCGCGGCAGCGTTGTCGGTGCCGCCCCGTAGGCTCGTCCCATGCGTCCTGTGACTGACCTCGAGCGCCGAATCGCTCCCTTCCAGGTGGTCTCCGACTACACGCCGGCGGGTGACCAGCCGAGCGCCATCGCGGAGATCACCAAGCGCATGAACGGCGGCGTGCACGACGTCGTGCTTCTCGGTGCGACGGGCACCGGGAAGACGGCCACGGTGGCATGGGTGGCCGAGCAGTTGCAGCGCCCGATGCTGGTGCTCCAGCCCAACAAGACGTTGGCAGCCCAGTTCGCCACCGAGTTGCGCATGCTGTTTCCCGACAACGCGGTCGAATATTTCGTCTCCTACTACGACTACTACCAGCCCGAGGCCTACGTCCCGCAGACCGACACCTACATCGAGAAGGACTCCTCGATCAACGAGGAGGTCGAGCGGCTGCGGCACTCCGCGACCAACAGTCTGCTCACCCGACGCGACGTCATCGTGGTGTCGACGGTGTCGTGCATCTACGGTCTGGGCACGCCTCAGGAATACGTCGACCGCATGCTGCGGCTGCGGGTAGGCGAGGAGCACGACCGTGACTCGGTCCTGCGTCGGCTGGTGGAGATTCAATACACCCGCAACGACATGGCCTTCACCCGCGGCACGTTCCGGGTCCGGGGTGACACCTTGGAGATCTTCCCGGTCTATGAGGAGTTGGCCGTGCGGATCGAGTTCTTCGGCGACGAGATCGAGCGGTTGATGACGCTGCACCCGATCACCGGCGAGATCATTACCGAGGACAAGGAGCTCTACGTCTTCCCGGCCACCCACTACGTGGCCGGTCCGGAGCGGATGGAGCGCGCCATCAAGGGCATCGAGATCGAGCTGGAGGATCAGCTCGCCACCTTTGCTCGCCAGGGGAAGCTGCTCGAGGCGCAGCGTCTGCGCATGCGCACGTCCTACGACGTCGAGAAGATGCGGCAGGTCGGCTCTTGCTCGGGGATCGAGAACTACTCGATGCATATGGACGGTCGGACGCGGGGGAGCGCACCCAACACGTTGCTCGACTACTTCCCCGAAGACTTCGTCCTGGTCGTGGACGAGTCCCATGTCGCGATCCCGCAGATCGGTGGGATGTATGAGGGCGACATATCGCGCAATCGCAACCTGGTCGACCATGGCTTCCGGCTGCCGAGCGCGATGGACAATCGGCCGCTCAAGTTCGAGGAGTTCCTCGAGCGGATCGGCCAGACCGTCTATCTCTCGGCCACGCCGGGCAACTACGAGCTCGACAAGGTCGGTGGGGTCGCCCAGACGGTGCAGCAGATCATCCGGCCCACCGGGCTGGTGGATCCCGAAGTCTTGATCAAGCCGACGAAGGGTCAGATCGACGACCTGATCCACGAGATTCGCATCCGCGCCGAGAAGAGCGAGCGGGTGTTGGTCACGACCCTGACCAAGAAGATGTCCGAGGACCTCACCGACTACCTCCTCGACGCCGGCATCCGCACCCGCTACCTGCACTCCGAGGTCGACACGCTCAAACGGATCGAGCTCTTGCGTGACCTGCGTCTGGGTGAATACGACGTGCTGGTCGGCATCAACCTGCTGCGTGAGGGCCTGGACCTGCCGGAGGTGTCGCTGGTGGCGATCCTCGACGCCGACAAGGAGGGCTTCCTGCGCTCCGACAAATCACTGATCCAAACGATCGGTCGCGCGGCTCGAAACGTGTCGGGCCAGGTGCATATGTATGCCGACAAGATCACTGCCTCCATGGAGTCGGCGATCGAGGAGACCAACCGTCGTCGTGCGATCCAGGTGGCCTACAACACCGAGCGGGGTATCGACCCGCAGCCGTTGCGCAAGAAGATCGCCGACATCACCGAGATGCTGGCCCGCGAGGACGAGAACACCCAGGAACTGCTGCAGACCTGGGCAGACGTAGGCCAGAAGGGTCGCGCGGGTGGGGTCAAGCCCGGCAAGTCACCGACCCCGGCGCTGTCCAAGCTCAAGAACGACCTGCCGGATGCAGCCGGCCTTCCCTCCAGCGATCTGGCCGAGCTGATCCAGCAGTTGACCGACCAGATGCGGGCGGCCGCTGGGGAGTTGCAGTTCGAGGTCGCTGCTCGGCTGCGCGACGAGGTCAACGAGCTCAAGAAGGAACTGCGCCAGATGATGGAGGCGACGAAGTGAGCAAGGAACGCCAAGCGAGGAACGAGCTTGGAGCGTTCCTTGCGAGCGAGGAGCCAGCGGGAGCGAAGCGAGCGCCGGCGGCGAAGTGAGGAGGCGTGCAGCGCCGGCGGCGAAGCGAGGAGGCGTGCAGCGCCGGCGGCGAAGCGAGCGCCGGCGGCGGAATCGAGACTTCCTTGACGGCGAGTATTGGCTGCGGGAGCAATCCCGCTCGGTTAAGGTAGAACCTGTTCTAGGAATCTCGGATCGAGAGATTGCAAGGAGTGCGCGTGCCGCAGGTCGATCTGTTGATCATCGGGGCCGGCCCGACGGGGTTGTACGCCGCCTACTATGCGGGGTTTCGTGGCCTGAGCGTCGCGGTGGTGGATTCACTACCGGAGCTCGGCGGCCAGATCACGGCGATGTACCCGGAGAAGGCGATCCTCGACGTCGCCGGTTTCCCCACCATCAAGGGCCGCGACCTGGTCGCAGGGCTGGTCTCGCAGGCGGACACGGCCCGGCCGCAGTACTTTCTCGAGCGGACTGCCGAGTCACTGACCCATGAGGGTGAGCGCGTCATCGTGGGGCTCGATGACGGCACCCGCATCGATGCCGGTGCGGTGCTGATCACCGCAGGTATCGGCAAGTTCAGCCCCCGCCAACTGCCGGCCGGCGCCGAGTGGGTAGGTCGCGGGGTGGAGTTCTTCGTCCCCAGTTTCGCTCCCTACCACGGCAAGGACGTCGTCATCGTCGGCGGCGGCGACAGTGCCTTCGACTGGGCCCAGCACCTCGAGCCGATGGCCAAGTCGGTCACGCTCGTGCACCGCCGCGACGCCTTCCGGGCCCACGAACGGACCGTCGCGGCGGTCCGCGATTCGTCAGTCGAGATCATCACCAAGGCCCAGATCAGTGCGATGCGTGGCAACGGTCAGGTGGACGAGGTCGAGATCACCGTCGACGGCCAGGACCCGATCGTTCGCCCGGCACAGGCCGTCGTGGCCGCCCTTGGCTTCATTGCCGACCTGGGTGCGCTGCAGACGTGGGGCCTCACCACCGACAAGCGTCACATCGTGGTCGATACCTCGATGCGCACCAACCTGGAGCGGGTCTTCGCGGCCGGCGACATCACGGAGTACCCCGGAAAGGTCCGCCTCATCGCGGTCGGATTCGGGGAGGCGGCAACGGCCGTCAACAATGCGGCCGTCGTCATCGACCCGTCCGCGCATGTTTTCCCCGGCCACTCGAGTGAGGGCTGAGACTTCCATGAAAGGGATCCCTCGATGAAGGTCAGTGTTGACTTCGACCTGTGTGAATCGAACGCATTGTGCGAGGCGCTTGCGCCAGACGTGTTCGAGCTGGACGACGACGAGTTCCTGCACGTCAAGAAGCCCGACATCGGCCCCGAGGACGTGGACGCCGTACGCCGTGCGGTTGCCGCCTGCCCCCGAGCTGCCATCACGCTCGACGAGGGTGCACCTGAGGCCGGAGCGACGACCTGATGAGTCTTGACGGAAAGGTCGCCGTCGTCACTGGCGCCGGCGCCGGGCTCGGTCGCGCCGAGGCGCTGGCCCTGGCCGCTGCCGGAGCCCGGATGGTCGTCAACGACTTCGCCCAGGACGCAGCGCAGTCGGTCGTCGAGGAGATTACCGCACTGGGCGGCGAGGCCGTTGCGGCCGTCGGAGACGTGGGGGACCGCGCGATCGCAGACCTGATGGTCTCGAGCGCCTTGGACTCGTTCGGTTCGCTCGACATCGTGGTCAACAACGCCGGCATGACCCGCGACCGGATGCTCTTCAACCTCTCCGACCAGGAGTGGGACGACGTGATCCGGGTGCACCTGCGCGGGCACTTCCTGCTGACCCGCAACGCGGCGGCCCACTGGCGCGCCCAGCACAAGGCGAGCGGCGAGTTGACCCACGGCCGGATCATCAACACCGCTTCCGAGGCATTCTTGGTCGGCTCACCTGGCCAGGCCAACTACGCCGCAGCGAAGGCCGGCATCGCCGCCCTGACGTTGTCTGCGGCCCGGGGCCTGAGTCGTATCGGGGTCACCGCCAACGCGATCTGCCCGCGCGCCCGCACAGCCATGACTGCCGATGTCTTCGGCGCCGACGAGTCCGGCCAAGAGATGGACCCGTACTCGCCGGAGCATGTGGCACCGGTCGTTGCCTACCTCGCCTCGCCGGCGGCAGCGGCGATCACTGGTCAGGTCTTCGTCGTCTACGGCGGCATGGTGGCCCTGCTGGCTGCCCCCGTGGTGCAGCAGCGCTTCGACGCCAGCGATACCGCCTGGACCCAGCACGACCTCGAACAACAACTGGGCGGCTTCTTCGCCGACCGGGACCCGTCGGTCGGCTTCGCCGCCGATTCCGTCATGCAACTGAAAGTCTGAGAGGAAACAACTGATGGGTCGACTCACCGGCAAGGTTGCCATCGTTACGGGCGGATCGCAGGGACAGGGCGACGCGATCGTGCGCGCCTTCATCGCCGAAGGAGCCTCCGTAGCCATCGCCGACATCAACGAGACCGACGGCCAGGCGCTGGCCGATGAACTGGGGGAGAAGGCGCACTTCACCCGCCACAACGTCTCCGACCAAGCGTCCTGGGAGGCGCTGGTCGCCGATACCAACGAGCGTTTCGGCCCGGTCAACGTGCTCGTCAACAATGCCGGCATCCTGCGCTTCGGCACCCTTGAGGAGATGTCCCTCGAGGAGGCCCAGCTGGTCTGGTCGGTCAACCAGCACGGTTGCTTCCTGGGGATGAAGTCGGTGGTGCCCACCATGAAGGCCAACGGCGGCGGCTCGATCGTCAACGCCTCCTCGGTGGAGGGGCTCGGCGGGATGGGCTCGGTCGTGGCCTACTGCGGCTCCAAGTGGGCCATCCGTGGCATGACGAAGGCTGCCAGCCACGAGCTCGGCAGCTCCAACATTCGGGTCAACTCGGTGCACCCGGGCATGATCGACACCCCGATGACGCGAGTCCACGGCGGCGATGCGGCAATGGAGTACGGCGCCTCGAAGGTGCCGATGCGCCGCGTTGGTACGCCGGCCGACATCGCACCGACCTACGTCTTCTTGGCGAGTGATGAGAGTGGCTACATCACCGGCGCGGAGATCGCCGTCGACGGTGGCGTCACCGCTACTCACGCGTTCGGCGGCTGAGACCTACCGAAAGATGAGGCGGACCGCGTGCTCCATGTGAGCCGCGGTCTCCTCAGCGGTGCTGCGGCCCGTTACCCACGCCACGAGCGCCGAGAGCCAGACGTCGCAGATGACACGCGCCACGGCGATGTCGTCATCGCTGACCTCGTCGACTCCGGGGCGCATGGCGCGGGTGAACATCCGGGTCATCAACATTCCGACGGTGTGGATCTCGTGAGCGACCGACTTGTCGGCAAACATGAACGAGCGAGTCAGTGCCTCGGTCAGGTTCGGGTCGCCCTGGAGGCCCCGGGTGGTGCGGCGCAGCACGTTGATGACACGTGCGGAGGCCGTGTCGCCCTCGACCGGGCGGGCGATGAGGGTGTCTTCCACTCGCTGGAACTCGCGGGTCAGGGCAGTGACCAGCAGGTGGATCTTGGAGGGGAAGTAGCGATACAGCGTGCCGAGGGCCACGTCGGCCTGCTCGGCAACGCCGCGCATCTGGACAGCGTCGAATCCGCCCTTGGAAGCAAGGACAATGGTGGCGTCGAGGATGCGCTCACGACGTTCGCGCTGGGCTGCGGAGCCCAGCTCGTCCGTCGTCAAGGCGCTGGGGCTGCTCAACGGTGCCTCCTGGAGGATGTGACGTCCGGCATGGGTCGGGCCGGAACAGCACCCGGAACTGGGTAGTTGGTACCCGTAAGCAGGTTACCAACTTGTGAGACATAATGAGAACACGTTCCACTTGAAGAAAGGGTCGCGGCACGTGCGTATTGCATTGCTGTCCTACCGAAGCAAGCCACATTGCGGCGGCCAGGGAATCTATATCCGTCATCTGAGCCGTGAACTCGTCAACCTCGGACACGAGGTGGAGGTCTTCTCCGGCCAGCCCTACCCCGAGCTCGACGAGGGGGTGCGGTTGACGAAAGTGCCCAGCCTTGACCTCTACCGGGAGCCGGACCCGTTCCGGACCCCGCGCCCCCGCGAGATCCGGGACCGGATCGACGTCGAAGAGGTCCTGACCATGTGGACGGCTGGCTTCCCCGAGCCCAAGACGTTCAGTGCCCGGGTCGCTCGGCTACTCAAGGGCCGGGTTGACGATTTCGACATCGCCCACGACAACCAGGTGCTCGGCTACGGGATGCTCGAGATCGAGAAGATGGGCCTGCCGCTGCTCACCACCATCCACCACCCGATCACCTTCGACCGCCGCATCGACCTCGAGGCGGCCCCGACACTGCGCAAGAAGCTGTCGTTGCGCCGCTGGTACGGCTTCCTGCGTATGCAGGCCAAGGTCGCGCGGCAGGCTCGGACTGTCCTTACCCCCTCCGACACCTCGGCTCGTGACATCGCCATCGACTTCGGGGTCGACCCGGCGCGCATGGAGACCGTGCTGCTGGGTGTCGACGAGGCCTTCGTGCCGCCGACCACGCCACGTGTGCCGGGCCGGATCGTCGCCATGGCCAGCGCCGACGCGCCGATGAAGGGGATCTCGACCCTGCTGGAGGCGTTCGCCAAGCTCCGCACCGAGCGCGACGTCTCCCTGGTGCTCGTCACCAAGCCAGAGCCCGGCGGTCGCACCGAACGACTGATCGAGAGCCTCGGCATCGGGCAGCACGTCACCTTCGTCAGCGGCGTCACCCAGGACGAACTGGTAGCGATGATGGGTTCGGCCGAAGTGGCCTGCGTGCCGTCGCTCTACGAAGGCTTCTCGCTGCCGACCGCCGAACTGATGGCCTGCGAGACGCCGCTCGTCGTGTCGAGGGCGGGTGCGATCCCCGAGGTCGTCGGAGAGGACGGCGAATGCGCCATCATCGTCACCCCGGGCGACGTGGGCGAACTCGAGCAGGCATTGTCGAGGATGTTCGACGACCCGGACCTCCGCGAGCGGTTGGGCCGGGCTGGTCGTCAGCGCGTCCAACGGCTCTTCAGCTGGCGGGCAGTCGCGGTGGCCACCGCCGCGGCGTACGAACGAACCATCCACAGTTATCGTGCCGAGCGCGCAGGGCAGACCAGCGCGGATCGCGCACCGAAGGAGAACACCAGTGCTGACCGTTGATTTCGACCGGCTGGGCCTGCGCCCGGGTGACCGAGTGCTCGACATGGGCTGCGGCGCGGGTCGTCATGCCTTTGAGATGTACAAGCGTGGCGCCGACGTCACCGCCTTCGACCAGGACGTCGACGAACTCGCCGTGGTCAGCGAGTGGTTCACCGCGATGAAGGAAGCCGGCGAGGTGCCGGCCGGGGCCGAGGCCGACACCTTGGAGGGTGACGCCCTTGCCCTGCCGTTCGCCGACGGCGAGTTCGATCGGATCGTCGCCGCCGAGATCCTCGAGCACATCCCGGCCGACATCCAGGCGATCGAGGAACTGGTCAGGGTGCTGCGCCCCGGTGGCACGCTGGCGGTCAGCGTGCCGCGTTGGCTGCCCGAGATCATCAACTGGAAGCTCTCGGCGGACTACCACAACACTCCCGGTGGCCACATCCGGATCTATACCGACGCCGAACTGTGCGACAAGGTCACCAAGGCCGGCATGGAGTTCGAGGGCAAGGACTACGCGCACGGTCTGCACGCGCCCTACTGGTGGATCAAGTGCGCCGTCGGGGTCCGCAACGACGATCACCCACTCGCCAAGGCCTATCACAAGCTTCTGGTGTGGGAGATCATGAAGAACCCCAAGACGCTTCAGGTCGCGAGCAAGGTTCTCGACCAGATGATCGGCAAGAGCATGGTGCTCTACTTCCGCAAGCCCGAGGTTGCTCAGAGCGATGCAGCCTGAGTCGAAGATCCTCAGCGCCGAGGACATTTTGAGCTGGGCCCAGGTCGAGCAGAGTGCGGCCGGGATAGCCGCCATGCAGGAGCCGGATGGTGCCGTGCCGTGGACGATCGGTGAGCACACCGACGTCTGGAACCACATCGAGTCGGCGATGGCGATGCTGGTGGGGGGGCAGGTCGAGGCTGCGGAGCGTGCCTACGACTGGGCGTTCTCCATGCAACGTGACAACGGCTCGTGGCCGATGAAGATCGTGGCCGGCGAGATCGAGGACCACTCCGGTGAGACCAACATGTCGGCCTACCTGGCGGTCGGCGTGTGGCACCACTGGCTGATTCGTCGCGACGACGCCTTCGTACGTCGCGCGTGGCCGTTCGTGCGGCGCGGTCTCGACTGGGTCGTTGGCATGCAACTTCCCTTCGGTGGCATCGCCTGGTCGCAGGAGTGGGCCGACGGAGTGCCGGCGAAGATCAATGCCGAGGCGTTGCTGGCGGGCTCCTCGAGCATCTACCAGAGCCTGCGGGCCGGTGTCGCTCTGGCCGACCTGCTGGGCGACCCGCAGCCCGAGTGGGAACTGGCCGGCGGTCGACTCGGGCATGCCCTGCGTAAGCACCGGGACCTGTTCTTGGACAAGTCAGAGTTCTCGATGGACTGGTACTACCCGATTCTCGGCGGGGCGGTGCGCGGCGAGGCCGCCTACGCCCTGCTCGCGGAACGCTGGGACACCTTCGTCGAGCCGGGTCTGGGTATCCGCTGCGTCTCGAACAACCCCTGGGTCACCGGTGCCGAGACCTGCGAGCTCGTGATGGCGCTGGATGCGATCGGTGACCGTCCACGGGCACTGCAGCTCATGGCCGACATGCAGCACCTGCGCGCTGACGGCGGCAAGTACTGGACCGGCTACGTGTTCCCCGACGACGTCAACTGGCCGGTCGAGCACACCACCTACACCGCCGCTGCGGTCATCCTGGCGGCCGACGCGCTGTCGCTGACGAGCGCCGGGGCGTCCATCATGCGGGGCACGACCCTCGCCGCAGACTTCGCCGAGATCGGCCTCGAGTGCGGGTGCCGCTCAGCCGACGGGGTCTCCCGCATCTCCTGAGGTCCGCTCCAGCACACGCAGCGAGCCGAGGGCCTCCACCTCGGTAAAGGCGCCACTGGCCAGCGCCCGCTGGTAGACGTGGAAGGGTGCTTGTCCGCCGTCGGCCGGACTCGCGAAGACGTCGTGAATGGCCAGCATGCCGCCGGTCATGAGCCACTTCGCCCAGCCGGAGTAGTCGCTCTGGGCCGGCTCCTCGGCGTGGCCGCCGTCGATGAATAGCATCGCCAGTGGCGTGCGCCAGTGCCCCGCGACGGTCATCGACCGGCCGATCACGGCGATCACCTGATCCTCGAGCCCGGCACGGGCGATCGTTCGGCGAAAGAAGGGCAGTGTGTCCATCAGGTCGAACTCGGGGTCGACCAGGCTGGCGTCGTGGTGCTCCCAACCGGCCTGGTTCTCCTCGGAGCCCCGGTGATGGTCGACGGTGAACACGGTCCCGCCCACCTCACGCGCGGCGGCTCCGAGGTAGATCGCCGACTTGCCGCAGTAGGTACCGACCTCGAGGGCCGGGCCGTGGGCTAGTTGGCGGTGGGCGACGCGGTGCAGCAGCAGGCCCTCGTCCTCGGGCATGAAGCCCTTGGCCGACAGCGCGTGCTCAAGCAGATCGGCGGGGATCGTGGGGGATTCGGGAGCGGTCACGGGCCAGACCCTAGTATGTGGAACACGTTCTAGTTTTCTATCGGACCCGTGAGGGAGTCTTATGTCGCTCGGCATCTCTGAGGACCACGTCGAGCTGGGCAGCAGCCTGCGCTCCTGGGCGCACTCGATCTCGCCGCTCGACGCGGTCCGGGCGCGGGAGAAGGCGGCCGATGAGGCCTTCGACGACGTCTGGGCGGCACTGACCGAGATGGCGATCCCGACGATCTGCCTACCGGAGTCGGTCGGCGGTGGAGGCGGCACGGTGCTGGATGCCGCGGTCGCACTGTCGGCCTGTGCGCATGAAATGGTGCCGGGTGCGCTGCTGGGCACCGCCGTCGGCGCGGCGTTGCTGGGTGGATCTGCGGTAGCCGCACAGATCGGTGCCGGTGCGCGAGTGGCCATCGGATACGGCGCTGACCTCCAGATCGGCGCCTCCGTCACGGGCGAGGTCTCCGTCGTGATGGACGCCCCGGGTGCCGACCTCTTCCTGTTACGCGGTCCGCACGGACGCTTCGTGGTCGTGCCCGCGACCTACGTCACGGTCTTCGCAGCCGAGCCGGCTCTTGACCTGACCCGTCGGGTCGCCTCGGTCGTCGTCGATGCTCCGATGGACACGGTGACTGAGGTCGCGGACCTGACCACCGACCTGCTGCGGGACACCATCG
>JARICB010000372.1 GCA_029264225.1 Nocardioides sp.
ACGCGCGCGCCGCCCGCGCGCAGTACCTCGACCGGATGGACATCGAGCGCGAGCGCGGCATCACCATCAAGAGCCAGGCCGTCCGGCTGCCCTGGACCGTTCCGGTCGACAACGCCGAGGGCGCCGAGCCCGGGATGTATGTCCTGAACATGATCGACACCCCCGGTCACGTCGACTTCACCTACGAGGTGTCGCGCTCCCTGGAGGCCTGCGAGGCCGCCGTGCTGCTGGTCGACGCCGCGCAGGGCATCGAGGCGCAGACCCTGGCCAACCTCTACCTGGCGATGGGCGCCGACCTCCACATCATTCCCGTGCTCAACAAGATCGACCTGCCCGGCGCCAACCCGGAGAAGTACGCCGCAGAGCTGGCCGGCCTGGTCGGCTGCGACCCCGAGGACGTGCTGCGGGTCAGCGCCAAGACCGGTATGGGCGTGGAGAGCCTGCTCAACGAGATCGTCCTCCAGACCCCGGCCCCCACCGGTGACCCCGACGCACCCCCGCGGGCGCTGATCTTCGACTCCGTCTACGACACCTACCGCGGCGTGGTCACCTACGTCCGGGTCATGGACGGCAGGCTCAGTCACCGCGATCGGATCAAGATGATGTCGACCGGCGCCGTGCACGAGATGCTCGAGGTGGGCGTCATCAGCCCCGAGCCCGTCAAGGCCGGCGACCTCGGCGTCGGCGAGGTGGGCTACCTGATCACCGGCGTGAAGGACGTACGCCAGTCGCGCGTCGGCGACACCGTCACCAGCCAGCACCACGGCGCCACGGAGGCGCTCGGCGGATACAAGCACCCCAACCCGATGGTCTACTCGGGCCTCTACCCGATCGACGGCGACGACTACCCGACGCTGCGCGACGCCCTCGAGCGACTCCAGCTCAACGACGCGGCGCTGACCTTCGAGCCGGAGACCTCCGGTGCACTCGGCTTCGGTTTCCGGATCGGCTTCCTGGGGCTGCTGCACATGGAGATCACCCGGGACCGTCTTGAGCGTGAGTTCAACCTCGATCTGATCTCGACGGCCCCCAACGTGGTCTACGAGGTCACGATGGAGGACGGCTCCGAGCTGGTGGTGACCAACCCGAGCGAATACCCCGAGGGCAAGATCGCCGAGGTGCGCGAACCGGTCGTCAAGGCCACCATCCTGAGCCCGAGCGACTACATCGGCACGATCATGGAGCTGTGCCAGACCAAGCGCGGCACCCTCAATGGGATGGACTACCTCTCCGAGGACCGCGTCGAGATGCGCTACACGCTGCCGATGGGCGAGATCGTCTTCGACTTCTTCGACCAGCTCAAGTCGCGCACCAAGGGCTATGCCTCCCTCGACTACGAGCGCTCCGGCGAGCAGGCTGCCGATCTGGTCAAGGTCGACATCCTGCTGCAGGGCGAGCCCGTCGACGCGTTCTCCGCCATCGTGCACCGCGACTCGTCCTATGGCTATGGCGTGATGATGGCCGGCAAGCTCAAGGACCTGATCCCGCGCCAGCAGTTCGAGGTGCCCATCCAAGCGGCCATCGGTGCCCGTGTCATCGCTCGGGAGAACATTCGCGCCATCCGCAAGGACGTGCTGGCCAAGTGCTACGGCGGTGACATCAGCCGCAAGCGCAAGCTGCTCGAGAAGCAGAAGGAAGGCAAGAAGCGGATGAAGATGGTCGGCCGGGTCGAGGTGCCTCAGGAGGCCTTCATCGCCGCGTTGTCGACCACGCAGCCGACGGAAACCCCCAAGAAGTAGCCCCGGACCCGGGGCCGGGATGGAGTACGCCGATGAGCATCGTCCGGGTCGATCAGATCGTTCCGCAGCCGTGGCCCAACGGCGGCGGGTCCACCCGTGAGCTGTTGTGCGCCGACGACGGGTCCTGGCGAGTCAGCCTGGCCGACATCTCGGCCGCGGGGCCGTTCTCGTCGTTCCCGGGTCGTGCCCGACTGCTGACCGTGGTGGAGGGTCCGGTGCTGGCGTTGGTCGTCGACGGGGTGGAGACGCTGGTCGAGCCGCGCCGGCCGTTCGCCTTCGACGGTGGAGCGCAGGTATCGGCGTCGATTCCCGAGGGCCCGATCCGGGCTCTGAACGTGATCGTGGATCCTACGGTGGTGCAGCCGTTCGTGACAGTGCTCGAACTCGGGCGGTCCACCGCTTGGGCGATCGCTGAGGATCAGGCTGCCTTCGTGCTCCAGGGCACCGCTCACACCCAGGGCGCCGACGCCCCGACGTACTCCCTGATCGGTGGACCCGCCGAAGTCGCCGGACGCTGCACGCTGGCCGTGATCACCGTGGAGCGGATCGACCGCTCGTCCTGACCCCCGCCGAAGGTGGGCCGTGCGTCCGGGTAGGCAGGTCAGGCGGACCAGTGCGGGTCGCGTCCCAGCCGGGCGAGCAGCTTCTCGTACGCCGGGGCGGACGGTGCGACCTCGACCTCCGGTCCGCACACGCCGTCGCTGTGCAGGGCCGGTCCCCACCCGTCGGCGGTGGCGCTGAGGGAGGCCACCTCGTCGTCGGACAGGCTCCACGGCTGCCCCGTGGCGCGGGCCACGTCCCAGCCGTGGATCACCAGGTCCCAGCCGTAGAAGTCGGCCATGGTGGCCGCGATCGTGGTGCGGCCGAAGTAGCCGTCGTACTCGTGCTCGGCCACGCCTTCCTGGCCCAACACCGCGACCACCGCCGCGGCGTGATGGCGCCAGGCGAGCGCCGGATCAGCGTGGTCCGGTGCCTTGGCGAGGGGTAGTTCGCGGGTGGCCAGGAAGTTGCGCTCGGTGTCGAGGGTGTGCGCCACGACGTCGCGCACGGTCCAGCCTTCGCACGGTGTCGGCGCATCCCACTGCTGGTCGGCGCCGTCGAGGATGCTGGCGTAGTGCTCGGCGCGCTCCAGGAAGCGGCGGGCGGTGTCGTTGAGGGTCTGGGCAGGTGTCGAGTTCATGTCCGCGACGCTACGAGGACGACGACGCCGTTTCTTGTGATAATCCGACATATGGCCTCTCCGATACGTCCGCCGATCGATCCGGTGGATCGTGCACACCTGACGGGGATCTCCCGGCCGACCCCGCCCATCTTCCGCTACGCACCCGCGCCACCACTCGCAGATCTTGTCGAGCGCTACTGGATCCCCGTCTGGTCGCTGCGTGAACCCCAGTCGCAGAGCACGCTGCAGCACCCCGTCTGCCTGATGGTGGTGAGCAACACCTACGCGCGTTTCTTCGGCGTCGTCCGGGGGCTCTCCACTGTGACGCTCGAGGGTGACGGTTGGGCAGTTGGCACAATGTTCACCCCGGCGACCGGACGGCTCCTCCTGGGCCGATCGGTCAGCGAGGTGAGGGATACAGCCTTCGAGCTTACGGACCTCTCGGGCTTCGATGGCGCGGCCCTGGTCTCGCAGATCCGCGCCGTGATGGGTGAGGACCCGCTCTCCGTCCAGTCCCACACCCGCGCCGTGGCGGCCGTCGAGACGACGCTCGCTCGGGCCGTGACCGTGGACGAACAGGGACTCCTGATCAACCGGATCGTCGCCTGGCTGGCGGAGCATCCAGACGTGACCAGGGTCGGGGACCTCGCCGACGAGTTCGCGATGACCGAGCGCACTCTGCAACGTCTGGTGCTGGCTCGGGTCGGGCTGTCGCCGAAGTGGCTCATCCAGCGGCGACGGCTCCACGATGCGGTGCTCGAGCTGAAATCGGGCGAGACGACGCTGGCCGAACTGGCCGTCACCCTTGGTTACGCCGACCAGGCGCACTTCACCAGGGACTTCAAGACGGTCACCGGGATGACCCCGGGGGAGTACCTCGCCGACCAGCCGGTCAGGCGACCTCCCGGGTGAGCGTGACCGAGGTGACCTCGATGGCCAGTGCTGCCGCCACTACCGATGCCGCCGAGTCGATCTCGGCCCTTCGAGGTTTCCGGGTCCCGGCGAACCAGGCGACCTCCAGCGAGCGACGGCGCTGCGATCCACTGGTGCGCCAGTAGCCCGTGATCCGGCCATCGACCAGCAGCGGGGGCAGCACCAGACCGTTCTTCTGGTTCCACAGCACTCGTAGGTGGTCGGTGTCGGCGAACCGACCGCGCCCCGCCGGGTCGTAGGCACACATCAGTGCATCGAACTCGGGCAGCAGCCTTACGTCGTCGAGCGCCACGCCTGGCGGGGGAGCAGCAACGTCGACGTAGGAGTGGCCCCCTGGTCCGGGCACGCCGACCAGACCAAGTTCCTCGAGCGCGGCGTCGATGACGCGCAGTCCGCAGCCCGACCACCAGGCCAGGTCCTTGCGGGTCGCGGGGCCGTGGGCGGCCAGGTGCAGGGCAACGACGTCGGCCATCGACGGCGTCCCTACGCGGGTGTGGCTCCGATACTCCGGGGTGCCCTGTGAACTCCAGTCGCCCTTCGCCGGCCTCCGTACCAGGCCACCGTGGCCGAAGGAGAGATAGCGACCGAACGTGTCGACCACTCGAGCCGACGACTTCGCACCCTCGTGCTCGGCCAGCCACCCGCGCAGGTGATCGACCAACTCCTCGACGCTGCGCCAGGTGGCGGCGAACGTCTCGGTGTCGCGCCAGAGGTCATCGAGGCTGGAGCCTTCGAGCCCGAGGCTGCGTTCGAACAGGCGCCGCTGGCCGATGGCCGTGGCCACCCCGAGTGCAGTGAACCCTGCCGGGGTGGACGTGTGGACGGTGCCGCGGATGGTGCTGCCCCGGACGATCTCACCTGCCTCGTAGGCAGCCGTCAGGTCGGCGTGGGAGAGGCCGGGGAAACGCGCAGCCAGACCGAGGAACGGCGAACGGGCCGTCTGGGACTGGATCGGCCCGATCGACGACACGGCCTCAGCGATCGACGGTATCGGGGCAGGAAATTGTCGAGCCAGCGACAACGCTGTCAAGTCATCGAGGCGGTAAGTCATGCGCACACGCTAGGGCGGGATGCGGACAGGTTCCGTCCGGTCTCCACCCAGTGCGTGACTGTCGTGACTGGACCAGACCGGCTGCCGGGAAATCTCGCCGCATGTGCCAAGTCACCCGGTTGCCTACCGCTGCGTAACAACGTGATCTAGGTTACTGCCAGGGAGTCAGCCCTCGCGGCTATCTCGGCCCTACCGAGTACGCATCGAAGTATTGGAGTCAGAAGTCGAATGGCAAACACCTACGACGCAAGCTTTCTCGAAAGCATGCCGCCCAACGTTGCAGTCCAGTTCCTCGATCGAGTCGCGAAATCGTCCGAGCGTGAAGCGTTCCGCTACCCCAAGGGCGACTCGTGGGAGTCGGTCACCTGGAAGCAGACCGGTGACCTGGTCTCCGCGTGCGCGGCCGGGCTCCTGTCCCTGGGCCTACAGCCCGAGCAGCGGGTCGGCATCGTCTCCGGGACGCGTTACGAGTGGGTCGTCGCCGACCTTGCGGTGATGTGTGCCAGTGGCGCCACCACCACGGTCTACCCCACGACGAATGCCGAGGACACCGCCTACATCCTCGGCGACTCCGAGTCGCGCGTGGTCTTCGCCGAGGACGACGAACAGGTCGCCAAGCTGGTCAGCCGCAAGGCTGAGATTCCCCACGTGCAGAAGGTCGTCGTCTTCAA
>JARICB010000368.1 GCA_029264225.1 Nocardioides sp.
CCACATGAACCAGGCGAGCACTCCGGTCACCCGTAGCTTGCCCACCATGGCAACGGCGCGGAAGCGACTGATGATCGCCATCGAACCCTTGTCGTAGTACCTGAACGGATCCTGCGGCGCCTTCTCCTCGAGCCGGTTGCGGATCTCCTTCGCGGCGTACTTGGCGCCCTGGATCGCCACCTGCGCGACCCCCGGAAGGTTGTCGAGGGAGATCATGTCGCCCACCACGAAGACTTCGGGGTGGCCCGGCAGGGTGAGGTCGGGGTTGACGCCGATCCGGCCGGCCCGATCCAGCGGGGCGCCCGACTGCTCGGCCAGCAGGCGTCCCAGCGGACTGGCCTGTACGCCGGCCGCCCAGATCTTGGTGACCGTGGCGATCCGCTCAACGCGGCCGTCCTTGTACTTGACCTCGATACCTCGCTCATCGACGTCGGTCACCATCGCGCCGAGCATGACCTCGACTCCGAGCTTCTCGAGTTCGGTCTTGGTCCAGGTGCCCAGCTTCGCGCCGAACGGCGGTAGCACCTGGCCCGCGGCGTCGACCAGGATCACCCTCGCCGTGCGGGTATTGATGGCCCGGAAGTCGCGCTTGAGCGTGCGGTGCGCGAGTTCTGCGATCTGGCCGGCCATCTCGACACCCGTCGGGCCGGCCCCGACCACCACGAAGGTCAGAAGGTGATCGACGTCGTCGCCACGGTTGGCGCCGAGTTCGGCCATCTCGAAGGCGCCGAAGATCCGTCCGCGCAGCTCGAGCGCATCGTCGATACTCTTCATCCCGGGAGCGAACTCGGAGAAATGGTCGTTGCCGAAGTAGGACTGGGTGGCCCCAGCGGCCACGACGAGCGAGTCATAGGACGAGACCGTCTCGCGCCCCAGCACCTGGCTGGTGACGGTGCGAGCCTCGAGATCGATGTCGGTCACCTCGCCCAGAAGAACCTGCGCGTTGTCCTGACTGCTGAGCACCTCGCGGGTCGGGGGAGCGATCTCACCTTCGCTGAGGATCCCGGTCGCTACCTGATAAAGCAGGGGCTGGAAGAGGTGATGGGTGGTCTTGGCCAGCATCGTGACGTTGACCGGAGCGCGGCGCAGCGCCTTCGTGCCGAAGAGACCACCGAACCCGGAACCGATCACCACCACTTGGTGACGATCGTCTGTCTGGAGCGTCGACATGGTCATTCCTCTCGCTGGAGCGTTGAGGGAGCGCATTCGGTCAAACCTTCTCCCACCGCTATTGTCCCGCGTGACCGCTCCCGGAGGCCAACTCGCAGCCAGGTCTGGTCCATCACGCCCAAAGCCGCCATAGTAAATCCTTGAACAACGCGTTTGACGGGTCCCCGCGTGGGTAGGTGGCCCGTGCTGGATCGCCATCACCCTGCCTCGAGAGAGACCAGTGCCCCTCAACAAAGCCCCGCTGACGCTGTCGCAGAACCCGCGCGCCGCATCCGACGCGCGGAGTTGGGTTGCGCGGATTTGTCGTGACCTGGGGCGCGACGACTTGATCGAGAGCGCCCAGACCGGCACCTCTGAACTGGTCGCCAACGCCATTCTGCACGGGCGGGCGCCGATCTCCGTGCGCATGCGAGGAACGGTCACCCACCCTCGGATCGAGGTTCGTGACGGCTCACCGAAGGCGCCGACGGCTCCACCGCACGCCGCTGATCCGGAAGACTTCCTGGCCACCTTCGGTCGTGGCCTGACACTCGTCGCCATGTCGGCGATCGCCTGGGGTGCCTCCATGGAGCCCAACGGCAAGGTCGTCTGGTTCGAACCCACCTCCATCCTGGGCGATCAGGAGCCCCCCGAGCCGGTCTTCGACAGCGTCGTGGCAACCCATGAGGAGCCTTACAGCGAACGTGCGGTCGAGGTCACGCTGCTCGGACTGGACGTGAACCTGGCCAAGAGCCTCAGCCAGCAGTACGCCGAACTCCACCGCGAACTGCGGTTGTTGGCCGTCTCACACCAAGAGCAGTACCCGCTCGCGGCCAACCTCTCGGCCATGTTCGCCAGCTACGAACGACAATTGCCGCGGGACGCCACTCTGGCCATCCAGCGCGCCCTCCGCGCCGGCGAGTCGTTCATCGACCTGACGGTC
Organism: Nocardioides sp.; assembly: GCA_029264225.1. Lineage (GTDB taxonomy): Bacteria > Actinomycetota > Actinomycetes > Propionibacteriales > Nocardioidaceae > Nocardioides. The sequence goes on from JARICB010000368.1 coordinate 2,093, forward strand.
ACGGTCGAGCCGGAAGCCTCCGAGATCCTCACCACCATGCTGGAGATGTTCGACCTGGCCGACGCCTTCTGCAAGGCCGAGCGGCTGCTGTCGATCCAGCGCACTCCCGCCCAGCGCGAATTCCATATCTGGTACCTCGCCGAACTCATCCGCCAGATCGCCGGGGAAGCGCCCACGCCGTTCGCCCAGTTCGACCCTGCCGAGCCACTGGGCAACCAGCAAGTCTCTTGAGCCGGTCGCTGCGACCCGGCGACCTGCTGCTCGTCTCGCTCGGCGCCGCCGCCGGCGCCCTTGCGCGCTGGGGTCTCGGGGTGCTCGTGCCTGACGGTGCTGGCTTTCCGTGGACCACGTTGACCATCAACGTCGTCGGCGCTTTCGCCCTCGCCCTGCTGCCCCTGATCATCAGGCAGGAACACCCGGTCACTCTCCTGCTCGGACCAGGCCTGCTCGGTGGCTTCACCACCGTGTCGACCTACACCGAGCAGGTACGGGCTCTGGCCGCCGGCGGGGAGTTCCTCATCGCCGGGCTCTACGTCGCAGTGACGCTGGTCGCCGGGGTCGCAGCCGCTCAGCTCGGCTGGCACCTCTCCCGACTCCCTGAGCCGATGGACGCCCTGACATGAGTGCACTGCTCGTCGTCCTCGGAGCAGCCCTGGGCGCCCCTCTGCGCTATGCCCTGGCGCACGCCCTGGATGGGCGCTGGCCCACCGGCACTCTGCTGGCCAACGTTCTCGGGTCTGCTCTTGTCGGCTGTTGCGCCGCACTGGCACTCTCCGGACGGGCCTGGGCACTGGTTGCGATCGGCTTCTGCGGCGCACTGACGTCGTTCTCCTCCCTGGCCGTGCAGGCCGTGGAGCGCGGACCCCGCCTCGGGGCGACGTACGCCCTCGCGAGCCTCGCACTGAGCCTGCTTGCAGTGAGCCTCGGGTTCGCCGTCGGCTCCGCGGTGGGCTGAACCTGCCTCAGGCGTAGCCGAGGTCGTGCAGGCGAGCCTCGTCGATCCCGAAGTGGTGGGCGATCTCGTGGACAACGGTGATGCGCACCTCGTCGGCCAACTCCTGCGGTGATGCGCACAGTTCGAGCAGCGGTTCGCGGAAGAGGGTGATCCGATCCGGCAGGGCGCCGGCATGGTTGGCTGCCCGCTCGGTCAGCGCCACTCCGTCGTAGACGCCGAGTAGGTCCGGATCGTCGGCCGGGGCGTGCTGCTCGACCAGCAGCACCACGTTGTGCACCAGTCGGGCGATTTCGGCCGGCAGCTCATCAAGGGCCGCGTCGACCAATGCGTCGAAATCGGCGGGTGAGATATCGAGCGGCATGAGGTCAGCCTAGGAGTTCGATCGCAGTCACGTCCCGGAGGTTGTGGGTGATAGCAGTCATTGGCTGGCTGCGATCACCCACACCTCGACAAGGCTGCTGGTGAAACGCAGAATCGGCCCGGAGCTGATGCTCCGAGCCGATTCGATGGCGACCCCGACGGGACTCGAACCCGCGACCTCCGCCGTGACAGGGCGGCGCGCTAACCAACTGCGCTACGGGGCCAGGATGTGCTGCTGCGCTGCGCTTCAAGAGCAGCGGTGGAACTCTAACCCATGCTCAGCCGCGCCTCACAATCGCGGCAGAACACTGCTGCGAACCGTACCCCCAACGGGATTCGAACCCGTGCTACCGCCGTGAAAGGGCGACGTCCTAGGCCGCTAGACGATGGGGGCCTGCCTGTTCGGAACGTGATCCCGGAGGCGTGGCACAGCATAGGGCTGAGCATCGGCGCCACCCAAATGCGGGCCCCCTGGATTGCCTAGCAGGGGGGCGACTCATGTAGTCTTCCTCGCGCTTGGCCAGGTAGCTCAGTTGGTACGAGCGACCGACTGAAAATCGGTAGGTCGGCGGTTCGACCCCGCCCCTGGCCACAGGCACACGAAGCGTCCGGTCACGTCCCGACCGGACGCTTCGTTCATTTCCCCGGCGTTGCCTCGACTGCCAGACTCTGCAGAATGCTCCCCCGCTTCGAGGCCGTACGTCGACTGCGCCCGGTGTCGCTGTTGGCCACGGGAGCCGAAGCCGACTACGAGCCCGGCAGCGTGCACCCCTGCCCGCAGCCCGCGCCCTCGATCGCGGTCGTGGTGGACCTCGAATCGGGTCACCGGGCCACGGCTGCCCTGCACCTGGCGGGGATGCGGCTGGCGATGAGCCTTGCCGATGGCCACATCAGCCTCCAGGTCCCCCACGCTCACGGCACCCGGCGGCTGCGGAGTCGCAGACACGGTCGTGTGGAGGCTCCACCGACACGAGCGGCGATCACCCTCACCGGCACCCACCTGACGGCCCTGAGCGAGGAGGAGGGGCGCTGGGTGGCCCGCGCACGCTTCGACCTGAGCGACGTCATCGACACCAGGGATCCTGCGGTGCTGGCCACGCTCCAGATCGAAGGCCACGGGCAGCGGGTGCAGGCCGGCCCGTTCGGACAACTCGGCCTGCGTGACCTCCGCCTGGTCACCGAACGGGACGGGACTCCCGTGCGCGACGGCGCACGCGTGCTGCTGAGCGCCACCTCGGCCGGACCCGGCTTCTTCGACACCGCCCACACCTCCGTCTGGGCCCTGGATCCGGAGTTGCTCGAGATGGAGCACCTCAGTGACATCTTCTTCCACCGACCCGACAAGTCGGGGGTCTACGGCGACCACGCCACCCACATCGTGCGTGAGAGCAACTCGTGGTTGGTGGCGACCAGCACCTGGGGTGACTTCGCCCAATCAGACGCGTTGCGCTCCGTGCGCGTCACCCTCGCTCACACCGACGCAGACCTGCTGCGTGGCGCGCACGTGTTGGGCACGACCGAGCTGCCGCTGCCGACGGACGGCTTCACCTCGGTCGGCGTCTGGGACCCGCATCTGGTCCACACCGGCGAGGAGTGGCTGGTCGGCTACGTGAGCGCTCGCAAGTTCTTCCGGTTCCACCCCGTCCTGGCGGCCGGGCCGTCGCTGAAGCGACTCGAGCTGCGTGGAGCCGCCACGGATCGTCGGGCCACCGAGGGCACCACCGTCCTCCGCGTCGACAACGAGTGGCGGGTGCTGGCCAGCGACGGGCGCGGCGGCCACCGCGGACAGCGCTCGCGCTTCCCGGTCTTCGACCTGACCCTGAACGAGGTAGGGCAGCTCGATGCGGCGTACCCCACCAACCTGCCGTGGCCAACGCTCCTACGCACCGCCGACGGATGGCTGATGATCGCCTTCAACGGCCGGCCAGCGACGGGTCCACTGGTCGGCTACGGCACGCACGGCGACGTCGTCATCATGCGTTCAACGATCCGCTGACCGGGCCCCTGTTGCGGATGAGCGAGAGGTGCCCGGTCGGTGGGTTGAGGGCGCGCTTGCAGGCCGACCGACCCACCTGCCAAGACCGCAGTCAGCGTGGGACGGCTTCAGTGCCCTGTGTCAGTCGCTCCGACCGGCGCCCGCATACCCCGGCCAGTCGTCATCGTCCTCGGACGAGACTTGGTCGGGCACGGGTGGCCTGTCGGTCTGTTCATCGCCATGCAGTTCACGTGCAAGAGCCCCGAAGTCCGTCTCGTGAGTTCGGTACTTCAGGTCGCGTGCAACCTTGGTCTGCTTCGCCTTAGCTCGGCCGCGCCCCATAGGGTCGACCCCCTCGCAACTTGGCCGGGGCTCGGGGTGTCGAACACAGTTGTGTTGCACCGCTGCGCCCGGTCTGATCGGTCACATATCGTGATGCTAACGCTACCCGGTGGGTGGGTGTTCCCGCACCTCGGGTCTCGGTTCTGACTCGGCGAGTCGCGCCGGGCCGCGCAACTCAGGCGTAGTCGCCCGCGAGTCGCACCCGCCCACCCTGCTCCTCGGCACTCACAACGCCGCCCACCCAAGCGGGGATGTCGTGCTCGGCAAGCACCTCGATCGCCGCGTCAGCGCCGTCGGCAGGCAGCAGCGCGACCATCCCGACGCCACAGTTGAGGGTCGACTCGAGGTCGCTGCGGGAGACGTTGCCCACCTCGGAGACCAGCGAGAAGATCGGCGGCAGACTCCAGGTCGAGCGGTCGATGGTGGCGCTCAGCTCGAGCGGCATGACCCGCTCGAGGTTGGCGCCCAGACCGCCGCCGGTGACGTGCGACATCGCATGGATCTCGGTGCGCGCGGCCAGATCGAGGCACGCCTTGGCGTAGATCCGGGTCGGCTCGAGGAACTCCTCACCCAGCGTGCGGCCGAGCACGTCGACGTCACGGTCGAGCGCCCAACCTGCCTGGTTGAGGAGCACATGACGCACGAGTGAGTAGCCGTTGGAATGCAGGCCGCTCGCGCCCATGGCGAGCACGACGTCGCCCGGACGGACCCGGCCCGGCCCGAGCAGCCGGTCGGCCTCCACAACGCCCGTGGCGGCGCCCGCCACGTCATAGTCGTCGGGATCCAGCAGACCCGGGTGCTCGGCGGTCTCGCCACCGATGAGCGCGCAGCCCGCGACCACGCAGGCCTCGGCGATTCCCTTGACGATGGCTGCGATCCGCTCGGGAACGACCCGGCCGGTCGCGATGTAGTCGGTCATGAACAACGGTTCGGCGCCACATACGACCAGGTCGTCAACCACCATGCCGACCAGATCGAAGCCGATGGTGTCGTGCACATCCATCTGCTGGGCGATGGCGACCTTGGTGCCGACGCCGTCGGTCGAGGTGGCCAGCAGGGGCCGCTCGTAGTTCTTCAGTGCGCTCGCGTCGAACAGGCC
>JARICB010000374.1 GCA_029264225.1 Nocardioides sp.
CCGGCCGCCGACAGCGCACCCATGGCGTCGTACCAGTCGGGGAGCCGGGTCCACGGCAGGGTGAAGACCGCCCCCATACCGACCTTGATCGAACGGCGGTAGAGCGGATCGGCGCACCGCGGCGAGAGAACGACGGCGTCGAAGCCGAGTGCCGCGCCGTTGCGGAAGATGGCACCGACATTGGTGTGGTCGACGATGTCCTCGAGCACCAGCACCGAACGTGCCGAGGCGAGCACCGACTCCAGCGTCGGCAGCGGGCGCCGCACCAGCGAGGCCAAGGCTCCCCGATGCACGTGGAAGCCCGTGACCTGCTCGATGAGTGACTCCGAGAGCACGTAACACGGGGCGTCGGTCGTGCCGAGCACGTCGTCGAGCCCGTCGAGCCAGCGCGGTGCCATCAGGAACGAGCGCGGTTCGAAGCCGGCCTCGACCCCGCGGCGTACGACCTTCTCCCCCTCGGCCAGGAAGAGACCGTGCTCGGCCTCCAGGTGCTTGCGCAGCTCGACGTCGCGCAGGTCGCGGTAATCGGCCAGGCGGGGGTCGGCGGGGTCGGCGATCTCGACGATCTCAGCCACGGGCGTAGTGCTCCGGTCGGGCCACTGCCACCACCTCGCCGATCACGATGATCGCGGGCGGTCGGACCTGCTCGGCAACGATGCGGTCGGCCAACGTGCCCAGTGTCGCGAGCACGGTGCGCTCCCCCGGCATCGTGCCATCGACGATCACTGCGACCGGGGTGTCAGCGTCGCGGCCGCCCTCGACCAGCGCGTCTGCGATCGCGGGAGCGTTCTCCACCGCCATCATCAACACGATGGTGCCACGCATCCCGGCAAGTGCCTTCCACTCGACCAATCCGTCGGGATGGCCCGGAGGTAGGTGACCGGACACCACGGTGAACTCGTGCGTGACGCCACGGTGCGTGACCGGGATGCCTACTCTCGCGGGCACCGCGATGGCCGAAGAGAGCCCCGGTATGACGCTCACCGGGATGTCCGCTGCGTTGCAGGCAAGAATCTCCTCGAAGCCGCGGCCGAAGACGAAGTTGTCGCCGCCCTTGAAGCGCACCACCCGCTTGCCCGCACGGACCCGCTCGACGATCACGTCGTTGATGAACTCCTGGGTGGCCGAGCGTCCTCGCGGCAGCTTCGCTACGTCGATCAGCTCGACGTGGGCAGGCAACTGCTCGAGCAGCTCACGGGGCGCCAGCCGATCGGCCACGACCACGTCGGCCGAGGCCAGGGCGTGCCGAGCCGCGACAGTGACCAGATCCGGGTCACCCGGGCCCCCGCCGACCAGGACAAGTCCGGGGCTGCGGTCATGGGCATCACCCGCGACCAACTGTCCGTCGCGGAGAGCAGTCACGATGTCGTCGCGCAACGCCGCAGACTTGCGGGGTTCGCGGTTGCCGACCACGCCCACGGTGACCGTTCCATGCTTGCCCGTGGCCGGCGTCCACGCGGAGCCACGGTTGCCGTCGTCACTGCGCACGCAGAAGATCTGCCGAGCCTCGGCTGCGACGCTGATCCGCTCATTGGTGTCGTGATCGTCGGTGGCGGCCACGACATACCAGGCCCCGTCAAGGTCCGACTCGACGAATTCGCGCAGCACCAGGGTGATCTCGTCCACCATGCCTTCCAGGGCTGGCGTCACCACCGGGCTGACCAGACGGACGCGCGCACCTGCCGCGATCAGGGTCGGCACCCGCCGCTGCGCGACGTGTCCGCCGCCCACCACGACCACGAGTCGCTCGCGCAGGATCAGGCCGGAAAGGTACGGCACGGGGTCGCTCATGTCGCCCATCCTGCTGGACGCTTCTCGCGGCTCTGTATCAGTGTCCACGGCAGGAGACTGCCTGCGTCGAAACCGTTGCGAGGAGGTAATGCACGTCCCCCGCCAGTCGGACTAGGTTGTGTGCGTCACCCAGCAAGTCCCCGTGCCTACTCGTGAGGAATCGCATGAAGCTCGATCGACCCGTGCATCCGGACCCCTACGACCTGCTGCCGAAGGTGGCGTCCTTCACGCTGACCAGCATCGATGTCAAGGACGGGCAACCGCTCAAGGACGACCAGGTCGCCCGGCTGGGCAACACGTCCCCCGAGTTGAGCTGGGTGCACGCCCCCGAAGGCACCAAATCGTTCGTGATCACCTGCTTCGACCCCGACGCCCCCACGCCGAGTGGGTTCTGGCACTGGTGCTTGGTCGACATACCCGCGAACGTGAAGTCGCTGGACACCGGAGGGGCCGAAGGCCCGCTCCCCGGCAAGTCCTTTCACGTGCGCAATGACGGTGGCGACAAGGGATTCATGGGTGCTGCTCCGCCCCAGGGCGATCAGGTGCATCGCTACTACTTCGTCGTGCACGCCGTCAGTGAGTCATCGCTCGGTGTCGACGACGGCGCATCACCCGCCGTCGTCTCGTTCAACCTCGCGTTCAAGACATTGGGGCGAGCCATCATTCACGGCACCTACCAGTACTGAAAACACAGATGCTGCACGTCGCCATCGCGACACGTGCCTTCCGGCGCTACTCCACCTATCGGGCCGCGACGCTGGCCGGCATCTTCACCAACTCAGTCTTCGGCATCATCTACTCCTTCGCCTATCTGGCGCTGTGGAGCGTGAACTCGACCGCCGGCGGCTACGACGCCACCGACGCCGTGACCTATGTCTGGCTCGGCCAGGCGCTGCTGATGACGATCGCCCTGTGGGGTGGTGGCAGCCCTGACGACCTGGCCGAGCGCATCCGCAGTGGCGACATCGCCATCGACCTCTACCGTCCTGTCGGGTTGGTCGGTTGGTACCTCGCCAGCGACCTCGGCCGGGCCGCCTATCACCTGCTCACGCGCGGGCTGGCGCCAACGGTCGTCGGGTTCGTCCTCTTCGACATCCGGCTGCCGGACTCCCCTGCGGCCGCTCTCGGCTTCGCGCTGGCAGTGCCGATGGCCGTGGTGGTGAGCTTCGCGATCCGTTTCCTGGTGGCGAGCACGGCTTTCTGGCTACTCGACCAGTCGGGGGTGAAGGTGATGAGCGGTGCCTTCGCCATCTTCTTCAGCGGCATGATGTTGCCCCTCGTGCTCTTTCCCGGATGGCTCGGGGTGGTCGCGCGGGCGCTGCCGTGGGCGGCCTACGTGCAGGTGCCCGCCGACATCTGGCTGGGCAAGCACAGCGGCTGGGACCTGGTGCGGGCGCTCGGCTTCCAGGCGTTCTGGATCGTCGTCCTGCTCGGCTTGTGCCACCTGGTGCTCTCAGCGGCGACCCGCAAGGTGGTGGTGCAGGGTGGCTGAGTTCGCTCGCGGGGTTGGCATCAACAGCCGGAGCTACCTCGACATCGCCTGGCTGTGGATCCGCGCGGCCTGGGTCTATCCAGCGTCCTTCATCATGTTGGCCTTCGGCAACGCGATCATCACCAGCCTCGATTTCGTCGGGCTCTGGATCATG
>JARICB010000376.1 GCA_029264225.1 Nocardioides sp.
CATGACGCTCGACTGGGACGAGAGGATTCGGATGGACTGCTCCTCGCCGTCGGCCATGGCCTCGCTGATCGCGCGCAAGGATGACTACGACATCGCCACCGGCAACGACGCTGACGCCGACCGGCACGGCATCGTTACCCCGGACGGGGGCCTGATGAACCCCAACCACTTCCTCGCGGTCGCGATCGGCTACCTCTTCGGCGGCGCCCGGCCCGGTTGGCCGGCGACCGCGCGGATCGGCAAGACGTTGGTCTCCTCCTCGATGATCGACCGGGTAGCCGCAGACTTGGGCAAGCCGCTCGTGGAGGTGCCCGTGGGCTTCAAGTGGTTCGTGCCCGGCCTGGTCGACGGGTCCTTCGGCTTCGGTGGGGAAGAGTCGGCCGGGGCGTCGTTCCTGCGCCGCGACGGCTCGACCTGGACGACCGACAAGGACGGCATCCTGCTCGCGCTGCTCGCCAGCGAGATCCTCGCCGCGACCGGCAAGTCCCCGAGTCAGTTGTACGCCGAGTTGACGGCCCGACACGGCGCCCCGGCCTACGCCCGCGTGGATGCACCCGCCGACCGTGACCAGAAGGCCAAGCTGGCTGCCCTCTCACCCGAGGACGTCACCGCGACCTCGCTGGCGGGGGAGTCGATCACCGCCCGCCTGACCGAGGCACCCGGAAATGGCGCGAAGATCGGTGGACTCAAGGTGACCACCGAGTCGGCCTGGTTCGCTGCCCGACCGAGCGGCACCGAAGACGTCTACAAGATCTACGCCGAGTCGTTCCGCGGTCCCGAGCACCTGGCCCAGGTGCAGGCGGAAGCGAGGGAGGTCGTGGCGAGCGCCCTCGCCTGAGCGGGCATCAACCTCGGACGGCGTCGATCTCCAGACGCACGTAGTCGATGACCGGCTCGGTCATCGCGGCCCGCACGGCCGCGACGAATTCACGCTGCTCGGCCAGTGGCAGGTCCACCAGGTGGGAGCCCAGGCACACGACGGCCAGGTAGGTGTCGAGCACCTCCGGGTCCTCGATCCGCAGCGGATCGGGTCGTAGACGCACGTCCTCGACGTCGAAGCCGGCGCCCTCGAGCGAGGCACGGGTCGCGTTGATGCCCTTGAACGCGGTGCCGAACGCGCCGCTGCCTGTGACCTCGACGAGTGCCGCGGTCATGATCGCCAACTGGCCCTCGCCTCCGCAGTCGGTGGCCAGTCGGGCACCCGGGCGCATCGAGGAGGCCAGGTTGGCGAACAGCTGGTCGTGGTCGCTGATCCAGTGGAAGGCCGCGACGCTCATCACGGCGTCGACGGGCTCGATGCGCAGCGGCGCTGTTAGGTCGCCGACGACCAGCTCGACGTCGGGGCCGAGCCGTTCGCGCGAGGCGGCGATCATCTGCTCCGAGCCGTCGATGCCGACCAGGTCGACGTTCGGCCAGCGCGCGATCAGTGCCGCGCCGTCGCGTCCGGTGCCGCAGCCGGCATCGAGCACCCGCTCGTCACCCGTCAGCCTCAGCCGTTCGAGCACCCCTTGGCCCCACTCGACGTGCGGCAGCCGTAGCGAGTCGTAGGTAGTGGCGTCCCACTCGCGGGTCGCTATCACAGCACCGGGGTGGTGCGCTCGACGATGGCAGCGAGGTCGCCGCCGGGGAGGGTGCCGAAGGTGCCGTTGTAGGTCGTGCCCAGCCGGGAGGCGCAGAACGCGTCGGCGACCTCCGTCGGAGCGAACCGCACGAGCAGCGAACCTTGCAGGCAGGCCGCCATCTGGCCGGCGAGTCGGCGGGCGGAGGCCTCGACGGCCTCGCCGTCGCCCAGCAGTTCGAGCGTCTCCTTGATGGCCCGGTCGAGCCGTGGGTCAGCCCCACCGGCCAGTCCTACTTCGGTAATCCAGGCCGCGAGCACCTCCGGCTCGCGGGTCAACGCGCGCAACACGTCGAGCGCGTTGACGTTGCCGGAGCCTTCCCAGATCGAGTTCAGCGGAGACTCCCGAAAAATCATTGGCATTCGCGATTCCTCGACGTAGCCGTTGCCACCGAGGCACTCCAACGCCTCGGCCACCATGAACGGCGTGCGTTTGCACACCCAGAACTTCGCCAGCGGCAAGGCGATCCGCCGCAACGCCACCTCGTGGGCATCGTCGGGCGCATCGACGGCGGCGGCCAGCCGCAGAGCGAGCGCGGTCGCGGCTTCGGACTCGACGGCGAGGTCGGCGATGACGTTCTGCATCAGTGGCTTGTCGACGAGTCGGCCACCGAAGGCGGAGCGGTGGGTGACGTGCCATGACGCCTCGGCCAGCGCCCGGCGCATGAGGGAGGCGGAGCCGAGCACGCAGTCGAGCCGGGTCGCGGCCACCATCTCGATGATGGTGCGTACGCCGCGGCCCTCGTCGCCGAGACGCTGCGCCACGGTGCCGTCGAACTCCATCTCCGAGGAGGCGTTGGACCGGTTGCCGAGCTTGTCCTTGAGTCGGACGACATCGAGCTGGTTGCGGCTGCCGTCGGGCAGCACCCGCGGCACGGCGAAGCAGGTCACGCCGCCTGTGGTCTGGGCCAGCACCAGGAACAGGTCGTTCATCGGTGCACTCGTGAACCACTTGTGGCCGTGCAACGTGTAGAAACCGTCGTCGCTGGTGGGCCGCGCCCGGGTCACGTTGGCGCGGACGTCGGAGCCGCCCTGCTTCTCGGTCATCCCCATGCCGGCCAGCGCCCCGCGCTTCTCGGTGTGATCACGGACGCCGGGGTCATAGCTGGTGGAGGCCAGCAGCGGCGTCCATTCCTTGGCGATCGCGTCATCGGCGCGCAGGGCCGGCACAGCGGCGTAGGTCATGGAGATGGGACACCCATGCCCAGGCTCGGTCTGCGACCAGGCGAAGAACCCGGCGGCTCGGCGCAGGTGTGGATGCGCCTCCTGGGACTCCCAGGGGGTGGCGGCGAGCCCGTGTCCAATGCCGCGCTCCATCAGCCAGTGCCACGACGGGTGGAAGACGACCTCGTCTATCCGGTGGCCATAGCGGTCGTACGGCGTGAGCTCGGGGTGATGCTCGTTGGCCAGCATCCCGTGTTCCTGGGCCTCGGCCGAGCCTGCCTGTGCCCCCAGTGGGGCCAGGTCCTCGACCAGGTCGAGCGAGCCGTGCCGGGTGATCGCCTCGGTCAGGGCGACGTCGGAGGTGACGACGTTGTGTCCTGCCAGCGGGGGAGTCTGGTTGCTGACGGTGCGCAGGTCGGCGCGAGGGTTCGGTTCGCTCATGCCACCACGGTAGGGCCGTGCCCCGACACCGAGGGCAGGGCCCGACGCAGAGATGGTGACAGCGCCGGGCAGGGTGCCCGGCCAGAGGGGTTCGCACGGATACGGTGAGCGCATGGTCGAGGCGAGTTCGCAGCAACCTGCGCTGCGCACCGTACGGACGCAGTGGAACGCGTTGCGGGCCAGCCTGTGGCGCATCGTCGTTGCCACGGTCGGCTCCTGCATGCGCTACCGGGTCACCGGTCTCGCGGCGGAGGCGGCCTTCTTCGCGATCTTGTCGGTGCCGCCGCTGATCTTCGCCATGGCCGGTGCCATCGGCTACATCTCCGAGCGGTTCAGCGCCGCCCAGATCTCCGACATCAAGGCGGCGATGCTCGACCTGTCCTCGCAGGCACTCACCGATCGCGCGGTCGACGTCATCATCGAGCCGACCATCAACACCGTGCTGCGCGGTGGTCGCTACGACGTGGTGTCGGTCGGCTTCGTGCTGGCCCTGTGGTCGGGTTCGCGGGCGCTCAACGTCTTCGTCGACACCATCACGATCATGCACGGCCTCGGCGGGCACCGGGGCATCATCAAGACCCGGGCGCTGTCGTTCGTCCTCTACCTGCTGGCGATGCTGACCGGCATGGTGAGCATCCCGCTGGTGGTGGCGGGACCGACGCTGGTCGAACGGTGGCTACCGCAACGCTTCGACCTGGTGATGACGTTCTACTGGCCGATCGTGATCGTGCTCTGCATCTGCTTCCTGGCCACGCTCTACCACGTCTCCGTGCCGGTCCGGATGAACTGGGCCTTCAACCTCCCGGGTGCGACGTTCTCGCTGGTCGCCTGGATCGCCGGGTCGTTCGTGCTGCGGTGGGTGCTGACGATCACCGCAGCCGAGTCCAGGTCGATCTACGGACCGCTGGCTGCGCCCATCGCCGTACTGCTGTGGCTGTATCTCCTGGCCATCGCCGTGCTGATCGGAGCGGCCGTCAACGCGGCGTTCGACACCGTCTTCCCGCAGGGCACGACCACCACCGCGCGCCACGAACTGGTGCAGCGATTGCGCCTGCGCATCGCTCCGCGAGACCAGGCATGAAACACTTCGCCCGTGTCTGATCAGCGCGCCACGGCGGCCTCCCGGAGTGCCCCGGTTTCACTGCCGGATCCGGTGCGATCTCCGTGGTGGCAACTGGGTCGCCGGATGCTGATGGCGCTCGGCATTCTGGTCGGCACAGTGGTGCTGGTCTACATCGATCGCGCTGGGTACGTCGACGGCAACGACCCCACGGGCGAGGTCGACCTGATCGACGCCATCTACTACACAACGGTGACGCTGAGCACGACCGGCTATGGCGACATCACGCCGTTCACGCCCTCGGCGAGGCTGGTGAACGCGTTCGTCATCACGCCGCTGCGCATCGCGTTCCTTGTGCTCCTGATTGGTACCACCCTGGAGGTTCTCGCCTCCCAGGGCCGCGAGATGGTCCGGGTCGCCCGGTGGAGGAAGAAAATGGGAGCACACGTCGTCGTCGTCGGCTACGGCACGAAGGGCCGCAGCGCCGTCGAGACACTGGTCAAGAACGGTCAGGACCGCGAGGCCATCGTCGTCGTCGACCCCAGTCAGCTTGCCCTCGAGGAAGCCCACCACGACGGGCTGGCGGTCGTCACCGGCGACGCCACGCGCGGCGACGTTCTGCGCCGCGCCGGTGTGCAGGGCGCTACCCAGGTCATCATCACCACCGACCGCGACGACACCAACGTGCTGTCCACGTTGACGGTGCGCCAACTCAACCCGGACGCCTGGATCGTGGCGGCCGTTCGTGAGCAGGAGAATGCGCCGTTGATGCGCCAGTCCGGCGCCAACTCGGTAATCACCTCCTCCGACGCGGTTGGTCGGCTGCTCGGCCTATCGTCCATGTCGCCGATGCTCGGCTCGGTAATGGAAGACC